>JAZNRO010000029.1:0-15496 GCA_045590715.1 Eubacteriales bacterium
AGCTTCAGTCTTCTGCGAAAATTGTAAAAGAAGCAACTTGTACTGAAACCGGTGTTGCTACCGGCAAGTGTGGTCTCTGTTATAAGAGCGTTTCTACCGTTATTCCTGCTAAGGGACATCACCTTTCCAGCTATACCGTGAACCAGAAGCCTACATGTTCCGAAGAAGGCGTAAAAGAAGGCGCTTGTACCACCTGTGGTGAAAAAGCACAGCTTCCCGTACCCGCGAACGGTCATTTCTATGACGATGGCGTAGTGGTTAAGGAGCCCACCTATACCGAAACCGGAACGCTCAGAAGAAAATGTACTTTCTGTGATGCTACGAAAGATGAGCCTGTTCCTCAGCTGAAGCAAGAAGAAAAAGATGAAAATAAGACTGATGTGAGCGTACAGCCCGAAGAAGAAAAGGGTATTGCTCCCTGGATCATTATTGTAGGTGCTGTTGTACTTGCCGTACTGATTGCAGGCGGTATCGTACTTTTCATCATTCTGAAAAAGAAGAAGGCAAAAAAGACTCCTTCTGCCACTACCGGCGAAAATAAATAATTCCTTTTAAACTTTAAAAGAGCAGCGAATCAGCTGCTCTTTTTTTGTGAAAAAATTGAAGTTTTCTATTTACAAAATCCTCTTTTTTTTGTAAAATATAGGATAGGAATAAAATAATTTGGAGGGCTTATGAAACCAAAGTATAAAAGAGTTTTACTGAAACTTTCCGGAGAAGCGCTTGCACGTGATGCGGCACCCGGTGCCATCTATAATTTCGATCTCCTTGCTACCATCTGTTCCAAGGTAAAGGAATGTGTGGATTTGGGTGTTGAAGTTGCCATTGTAGTAGGAGCCGGTAATATCTGGCGCGGCAAACAGGGAACTGATTTTCAGAGAGTTCGCGCCGACCATATGGGTATGCTTGCTACCTGCATCAACTCTCTTGCCCTGCAGGATACCCTGGAGCATCAGGGAATCGACGCCAGAGTTTTAAGCGCAGTAGAAATGGAAACCTTTACCGAAACATATATTCGTGATAAGGCAGTAAACCATTTGAAAAACGGAAGAGTTGTCATCTTCGCTTGCGGAATCGGAAGCCCTTATTTCTCCACCGATACGGCAGCTGTTCTTCGTGCCAAGGAAATTGATGCGGAAATCGTACTGCTTGCCAAAAATATCGATGCCGTATATACCGCAGACCCCAAGAAAGATCCCGACGCAAAACGTCTCGATCATATTCGCTATATTGACGTTTTGTCCCAGAATCTCCAGGTAATGGATACCACCGCTACCAGTTTTTCTATGGACAACCGTCTTCCCGTTTTGGTATTTGGCCTCAACGACCCTGATAATATTATTCGCGCGGTAATGGGTGAAAAACTCGGTACCGTAGTAGAAGCATAATTTGTTTACAGAAAGGAATGTTGTTATGAAACTTGAAATTCGTGATTTTGAAGAAAAAATGAAAAAATGTCTGGCTGCTACCGAGAGAGAATTTTCCTCTGTTCGTGCCGGCCGTGCTAACGCTACTATTCTGGATCGCATCAGCGTTGACTACTACGGAACTCCTACCCCCATCAACCAGCTTGCTCAGATCTCTACCCCCGAAGCAAGACTTCTTGTCATTACCCCTTGGGATGCAACTTGTACCAAAGATATTGAAAAAGCAATCCTTGCTTCCGATCTCGGTATCAATCCCCAGAACGATGGTAAGACCATTCGTCTTTCCTTCCCTCAGCCTACCGAAGAGAGAAGAAAGGAACTGACCAAGCAGGTTTCCCGTCTGGCAGAAGAAGGAAAAGTTGCCGTTCGTAACGTGAGAAGAGACGCTATGGATAAGATCAAAAATATGAAAAAGAACGGTGAAACGACCGAAGACGAGCAGAAGATCTCCGAAAAGGAAGTTCAGGATCTTGCTGATAAGTACGTAAAGAGCCTGGATGCTATGGCAAGCGAAAAATCCAAGGAGATTATGAGCGTTTAATGTCAAATTCGCAAGTAAAAACAATTTTTGATACTGCTGAACTGAAAAGACCCCAGCATATCGGTATCATTATGGACGGAAACGGCCGCTGGGCAAAGAAAAGAGGAATGCCTCGCCTTTCCGGTCATAAAGAGGGTGCTGAAAACTTCAAGAGAATTGCAGATTATCTCATTGATCTGGATATCCCCGTATCTACCTTCTACGCTTTTTCCACGGAAAACTGGAAAAGACCCGAAGAAGAAGTGCAGAATATTATGGGACTTCTTTTGGAGTACCTGAAAGAGTGGATGACCATGAGCAAGGAAAAAAATATGCGCCTTCGCTTCATCGGTGACCGTACCGCCTTTTCCCCAAAGATCCAGGAACTGATGGCCAAGGTGGAAGAGGAATCACAGCACTTTAAAAATCAGCTGAATCTTGCCTTAAATTATGGTTCAAGAGATGAACTTGCAAGAGCTTTTTCTCTCCTTGCACGGGAAGGAAAAACTGATATTACACCCGACGATATTGCCTCCCATTTGTACACTCACGATCAGCCAGACGTGGACCTGATCATCCGTACCGGTGGGGAAGTACGTCTTTCCAATTTTCTTTTGTTCCAGTCTGCTTATGCGGAGTTTTATTTTACCGATAAGCTCTGGCCGGATCTGGAAAAAGAAGATATTGACGATGCAATTTACTATTTCAATGGCCGCCAGCGCAGGTTCGGCGGTGTGAATGAAAGGAACTCGTAAGAAATGACTCGTATCATTACCGGTGCAGTAGGCGTTTTGGTTTTGATTCCGGTGTGTATTTTCTCTCACACCTTTATCTGGCCTCTTGTGATCTCGCTTTTTTCCTTGATCGCAGTGGAGGAGATGCTTCGTTGCATCGGCTTAGGAAAACTTCTTCGGTTTGCTATTCCCGCCAGAATTTTCGCTCTGCTACCCCTTTGTACATATCTTTTATCTACCTGTTTTGCTGTAATGGATATGTTCCGCTGCATTTTCCTTTTCTCCGCTTTGTTCTTTTTTGCAGTGATGATTATCAACGTTCTTTACCGCAATGACACCAAAACCGAGAAACTATATAGTCTGATCGCCCTTGTTTTGTACGTGGTGGTCTGTCTTACCGCAATTTCCCAGATCCGTTACATTGACAGCGGACACGAAGAGGGAAAATATATCTATCTTCTGGTATTTTTCGGTGCTTGGATCTCGGATACCTTTGCCTATTTTACCGGAAAGTATTTTGGTAAAACACCCCTGGCACCTGCTATTTCCCCCAAAAAGACCGTGGAAGGTTCTATTGGCGGTATCCTTGCGAATATGATAGTTTTTGCAGGATATGCTCTGGTACTCCGCTTTGCATTTGATATTCAGGCAAACGTGTTCTTCTTTGCCATTCTGGGCGCTCTCTTTTCCGGCGTTGGACAGTTCGGTGATCTTTTTGCCTCCGGTATCAAGCGTCATTACGGAATAAAAGATTACGGCAATTTGTTTCCCGGTCACGGAGGCGTCTTGGATCGTTTTGATTCCACCCTTGCCATTGCCGGTGTGATGCTACTGGTTTATGCCGCATTCGGCATTGCTTTTTTGATTCGATAAAAATATGAGTAAAAACGTTTGTATTTTAGGCTCTACCGGTTCCGTTGGTACCCAAGGGATCCAGGTAGTCCGAGAAAGAGGTTTTCGCCTCACCGGCATTTGTGCCGATTCTAATATCTCTCTTTTAGAAGAGCAGATCCGCGAATTTCATCCTTTGTATTGCGCCGTGCGCAACGAAGAAAAGGCAAAGGAATTGAAGATCGCGGTTTCCGATACCGATACCAAGATCCTTTCCGGTGAGGAGGGGATCTTATCTCTATGTAGCCAGTGCCCTGCGGATATTACGTTAAATTCACTTCTTGGTTCAAACGGTGTTCGCCCTACCATGGAGCTTTTAAAAGAAGGCAAAGATATTGCCATGGCCAATAAAGAGCCCATCGTTGCGGCGGGCGAGATCATTTTGAAAACCGCCAGGGAAAAGGGCGTTCGTCTTCTTCCCGTTGACAGTGAACATTCTGCCATTTTCCAGTGTATGTCCGGATTTTTCAATGACCGGAAATACTTATCTCACCTGGTGCTAACCGCTTCCGGCGGCCCCTTTTTCGGTAAGAAAAGGGAAGAACTGGAAAAGGTTACACCTGCCCAGGCTTTGGCCCACCCGGTATGGAATATGGGTAAAAAAATATCCATCGATTCTGCTACACTGTTAAATAAGGGACTGGAGCTCATTGAAGCAGTGCGCCTTTTTGACGTTCCCGCAGACCAGGTGGAGATCACCGTTCACCGTCAGTCTATCGTCCATTCTATGGCCACCTTTGTAGACGGCTCTACCATTGCGCAAATGGGTCACCCGGATATGCGTCACTGCATTCAGTTCGCCCTGACCTATCCTGACCGCACCCCCGGTCTCTGCAAGCCTCTTGATTTTACCAAGGCTATGACTCTGACCTTTGAAGGAGCAGATGAAGAGGTCTTCACCCTTCTGAAAACTGCCCGGAAAGCGGCAAGCCGCGGCGGTACTTATACCACTGTATTAAACGCAGCAAACGAATCGGCAGTAGCCTTGTTTTTAGAAGAAAAAATATCGTTTCTTGATATTTTCCGCATTGTGGAAGAGGAAGTGGAACTTCACACCTCTCTGATCTCTCCCGATATTGACGATATTTTGCGTCTTGACGAGGAGATCAAAGCCAAAGTTTTGGAGAAAAACGCGAATTGATTTTGCTTTTCAAAACAACAATATAGAAAAACGTGTTATTTTTGAAAGGATTTTAGATGCAAACAGTTTTGGGAATTATTTCCGCCATTCTGGTTTTTGGCGTTATGATCTTTCTTCATGAATTGGGCCATTATTTGGCGGCCCGTTTGTGTAAGGTAAAGGTTTTGGAATTTGCTGTGGGAATGGGTCCCAAGCTTTTGTCCCATACCTCTAAAAAGACCGGCATCATTTACTCTCTCAGAGCCCTTCCCATTGGCGGATTTACTGCCATGCAAGGGGAAGATGGGGAAGACCCCGATCCTGACGCTCTGGTGAATAAACCCCGTTTTATGAAGCTTCTGGTGCTCTTTGCCGGTTCTCTTTTTAACCTGATCTCCGGTGTGATCGCAATGTTTGTTTTTCTTGCCATTACCGGCCAGGTCGGTTCCAGCGAGATCTATGATTTCCACGAAAACTGTTCTTCCGATAAGTGGCTCCAGCCCGGGGATGTGATCTTGAAGATCGACGATAGAACCATGCTGGATTATACCGATATCGCCAATACCATTACCCTTGACGGAACCGAGCCTCTTGACATTACCGTTCGCCGGGATGAAGAAGAAATCCTTTTAGAGGACGTAACGTTTCCCGTAGAGGAAAGAGAAGGGGTCCTTGTGGGCGTTGTGGATTTCCGTTTTCTGGGCGTCAGACCTTCCCTTGGCGTTCTCCTTTCCCAGACCGGTACCCAGTCGGTTGCCACGGTGAAAATGATCTATAAGACGCTTCTTCAGCTTATCACCGGAAAACTTGGCGTAGAAGGGGTATCGGGCCCGGTAGGCACCGTATCGGTGATCTCCCAGGTAGCTACCTCAAGCTTTGTCAATCTAATTTACCTCTTTTCTTTTATCAGTTTAAACCTTGGCGTAATGAATCTGCTTCCCATTCCGGCGCTGGATGGCGGACGCATTTTGTTCACGCTGGTAGAGTGTGTTACCCGTAAGAAATTAAACCCCAACGTAGAAGGCTTCGTTCACCTTGCAGGTATGGTGCTTTTGCTTCTTCTTATGGCTGTAATTACGGTACTGGACGTATTAAAATTCTTCTAATGAAGGGATATTTATGGCACGGAAAATTACCAAAAAAATTTCCATCGGCTCTCGGGTGATCGGCGGTGGCGAGCCTATTTTGGTTCAGTCTATGACCTGCACCCCCACCACGGATTTTGAAGCTACTTTAAATCAGATCCGTGACCTTGAAAAGGCAGGTTGCGATATTGTTCGTTTTACCGTACCGGATCACGATGCCGTAAGAAATATTGCAAGATTTAAGGAAAATACCGGTATTCCTTTGGTGGCAGATATCCATTTTGATCATCGCCTGGCTATCGAAGCAGCTCGTGCCGGTGTGGATAAGATCCGTATCAATCCCGGTAATATCGGAGATAAGGCAAATGTGATGGCCGTAGCCAAAACCTGCCGTGAAATGGGCATACCCATTCGCGTGGGCGTAAATTCCGGCTCGCTGGAACGGGAATTACTTGCCAAATACGGCGGCCCCACGCCCCAGGCTCTTTGTGAAAGCGCCCTGAATAAGGTTCGCCTTTTGGAAGAATGTGATTTTGACCAGATCGTGGTATCCGTCAAATCCAGCAGTGTTCCCACTATGATCGAAACCAACCGTCTTTTGTCCGAAAGGTGCGATTATCCCTTGCACCTTGGCGTAACGGAAGCCGGCAGCGTCATGTCGGGAATTGTCAAATCTTCCGTCGGTATCGGATCTCTTTTGGCAGACGGAATCGGTGATACCATCCGCGTTTCCTTAACCACTTCCGATCTGAAGGAAGAGGTAATAGCCGCCCGTCGTATCCTTGGTTCCTTGGGTCTTTGTGACCACCAGATCGACGTGGTATCCTGCCCCACCTGCGGCAGAACCAAAATTGATCTTGTTGGTCTTGTAGAAAAGCTGGAAAATAGGCTTGCCGACCTTCAGCTGAAACCCAAGCGCAATTTAAAGGTTGCGGTAATGGGATGCATCGTCAACGGCCCCGGAGAAGCCAGAGAAGCTGACGTGGGAATTGCCGGAGGACGAAGCGAAGCCATCCTTTTCCAAAAGGGCGAGATCGTGAAAAAGATTCCGGAAGACCGGGTCATTGATGAGCTTTTACATAAAATCGTTGAATTATCAGAGGTATCAGAATGAAAGATCCCAATAAAAAGCTCTTTACCGAGCTTTTTTTCAAATATAAGCCCAGTCCCCAGGACCTGGAAATATTTGAAGTTCTGGATGATTATACATACCGTTTAAATAAAGAAACCAGAGAGATCCGCATTGATTTTTATCTCTCCCGGCTGATTCCAAAGTTTCGCCTTTATTCTTTGGAGGCTGCTCTTGTGGCCGCATACGACCTTACCAGCTGTTTTATTTTCCCCAAATACCCGGCAGAACTGTTTGATTCATCTTACCAGGATGAACTGCTTTTGGAACTTTCCCGGTGTACCAGACTTGCCAAAGGCTTCTTTGACGATTGCACCATGACCGTTTCAGAGGATGAGATTCGTTTTGAACTGAAGGCTGGCTACGATAAGCTTCCTCATACCGGCTCTTGTGAACAGCTTTTGGAGGACATTCTTTTTTCCGAATTCGGTATTCGCAAAAAGGTAAGCTTCCACGCCGAGCAGTTTGATATCAAAAAGTATAATGAAAGCCAGAATTTCATTATGGTCACCGACCACTCCATTCCCACTTTTTCCGGGAAGGGAAGTGAAAGCATGGGCCAAAGCTTTACCCCTTCTTTTGGCGGTACGGACGGCGAGGCGACCCCCTATTTAGAAGATGAAACAAAGTTTTCCTTTGATCGGGAAAATAAGCTTGTTTCCGCCGGATATTGCACCTTTGATTTATCTGATCCGGAGGAATTTTTCGGCAGAAAGTGGAAGGAAGAGGATCTTGATTTCCTTTGTCCCATCAGAGAACTGAGCGAAAACAAAGGAAACCTTTCCTTCTGCGGAAAATTTCTTTCCCAGGAAAATAAAGAAATCCGCGGGAAAGACGGATTTCGTATCAAGCTTTATCTGACCGACGGTGCTTCATCCGTGACGGTAAAACTTTCCGGCGCTACGGATAAAGTAAAATCTCTTTTAAAAATTTCTTCCGGTACGCCCCTCTTTGTGACCGGTACTATGTTCTTTGATACCTTTGAAAACGAAAACGTTATTAAGCCCCGTGCTATTTTCAAAGTAGGGGAAAAGAGTCTTACTGACGATGCGGAAGAAAAGCGTGTGGAACTGCATCTGCATACCAAGATGAGTACCATGGACGCTACCATTGAAACCAAAGACATCGTAAAACTTGCCCACTCTTGGGGTCATAAGGCCGTTGCTATTACGGACCATGGAAATCTTCAAGGCTTCCCCGATGCCATGCTGACCGCAGAAGCACTGGGAATGAAGGTCATCTACGGTATGGAAGGCTATTTTGTAGACGATACCGCAAGAGCCCTTTTTGGTGAAGCGCACGGTGACTTTGAAAATACTCAGTTTGTTATTTTTGATATTGAAACCACCGGCCTTTCTCCGCTATCCTGCCAGATCACGGAAATCGGTGCCGTTTTGTATCAAAACGGAAAAGTGCTGGATCATTTTTCTACCTTCGTCGATCCCGGCCAGCCCATTCCGCAAAACATTGTGGAACTGACCGGCATTACCGATGATATGGTAAAGGGGGCTCCCGGTCCCGAGGAGGCAGTCCGCGCATTTTTAGATTTTGCCGGCGACCGTCTTCTGATTGCTCATAATGCCAATTTCGATATGGGCTTTATTAAAAAAGCCTGCGAGGATTTTGATATTCCTCTGCCGAATCCGTATCTTGATACCCTGGCTTTGTCCCGCTTCTTAAATCCCGATTTAAAGAAGCATAAGCTGGATACCCTCCAGGAGTATTTCGGTCTGGAAAGCTTCAATCATCATAGAGCCTTTGAAGATGCGGAAATGCTGGGTAAGATCTTCGATGCCATGATCGCCAAAATGCGCCAGGAAGGTATCAATGACCTGGACGGTATGATGGCAGGTATGGCAAACTCCTGCGACCCGAAGAAACTAAAGCCTTATCATATCATTCTCCTGGTAAAGAATCAGGTTGGCCTGAAGAACCTTTATAAACTGGTTTCCTATTCTTACCTGGATTACTATGCCCGCCGACCCAGAATCCCCAAGACCCTTTTGCAGCAGTATCGGGAAGGACTTTTGATCGGCTCTGCTTGTTCCGAAGGAGAACTTTACAGCGCCATTCTGGAAGGTAAGGGCTTTGGCGACCTTTTACGTATTACGGATTTCTACGACTACCTGGAAGTTCAGCCTACGGGAAACGACGCCTATTTGATTCGCGACGGCAAGGTTTCCGGGGTAGAAAAACTTCAGGAGATCAATCGCACCATTTTAAATCTTGGTAAAAAGAAAAATAAAATGGTGGTTGCTACCGGCGACGTTCATTTTATGCGACCCCAGGATGAGATCTACCGCAGAATCCTTCTTGCCGGTATGAAATTTAAGGATGCCGATTCTCCTACGCCGCTTTATATGCGTACGACAAAAGAGATGCTCCAGGAATTTACTTATCTTCCGGAAAACGTGGCCCGTGAGATCGTCATTGAAAATCCCAATAAAATTTGCGATATGATCGAAGAGGTCCGTCCGATCCCGAAGGGATCATATCCGCCCTCTCTGGAAGGCGCGGTAGAGGAACTGAATAACGCCTGCTATGAAAAGGCGAAGGATATGTACGGCGATCCGCTCCCCCAGATCGTACACGATCGACTGGATAGGGAACTTACCTCCATCGAGAAGCACGGATTTTCCGTTTTGTACGTTATTGCAAAGCGCCTTGTAAAGAATAGTGAGGATAAAGGGTACCTGGTAGGCTCCCGTGGCTCTGTAGGCTCATCTTTTGTGGCTACCATGGCAAGCATTTCCGAGGTAAACCCCTTGGTGCCCCATTACCTCTGTCCCAATAAAGAGTGCAAATACAGCGAGTTTATTACGGACGGTTCTGTGGGCTCCGGCTTCGACCTACCCCCGAAAAACTGTCCCAAATGCGGTACGCCCCTTACCAGTGACGGACACGATATCCCCTTTGAAACCTTCCTTGGCTTCTTTGGTGATAAATCTCCCGATATTGACTTAAACTTCTCCGGTGACGTGCAGGCAGATGCCCACAAATACACGGAAGAGCTCTTCGGTGAAGGTAACGTGTTCCGCGCCGGCACCATCGGTACCCTGGCGGAGAAAAACGCTTACGGATACGTAAAGAAGTATCTGGAAGAGCGGGGTAAGGTACTAAACCGCGCTGCTGAAAATCAGCTGGTGGCAGGTTGCACCGGCGTCAAGAAGACTACCGGTCAGCATCCCGGCGGTATCATCGTAATTCCAAGAGATAAAGAAGTTTATGACTTTACTCCCGTTCAGCATCCCGCTGACGGTCAGGGTACGGAAACCATCACCACTCACTTTGCATTCTCCTATCTGCACGATACGGTGTTAAAGCTTGATATTCTTGGCCATGATGTACCCACAAAGTACAAAATGCTGGAAAAATACACGGGTATCAACGTTTTGTCTGTTCCCATGCAGGATGAGAAGGTAATGAGCCTCTTTGATTCTTCTAAAGCACTGGGATGCGATCTTTCCGCCATCAACGTAGAGACCGGTACCCTTTGTCTGCCGGAATTCGGAACGAAATTCGTTCGTCAGATGTTGAAGGATACCAAGCCCAAAACCTTCTCCGACCTACTTCAGATCTCCGGCCTTTCCCACGGTACGGACGTATGGCTTGGCAACGCCCAGGATCTGATTCGCGACGGTATCTGTACCATTTCCGAGGTAATCGGAACCCGAGATAATATTATGACCTATCTGATTTATCATAATATGGATAAGAAGATGAGTTTTGATATTATGGAAAAGGTACGAAAGGGCAAGGGACTCACGCCCGAATGGGAAGAAGAGATGCGGGCTCACGACGTACCGGATTGGTATATTTCCTCTTGTAAAAAGATCAAATATATGTTCCCCAAGGCCCATGCGGCTGCCTACGTTATTTCCGCTATCCGCCTTGCCTGGTTTAAGGTATATCACCCCATCGAGTTTTATTGCGCCTATTTTTCCGCCGCGCCTGACGGTACGGATATGACCCTGATGATGAAGGGAATGAGCGGGTGTCTGGAAGAACTGGACCGACTGGAAAATACCGGTGCAAAACTGACCCAGAAGGAAAAGGCCACCTCAGACGTAATGCAGATCACTTACGAGATCTACGCCAGAGGGCTTGAGATCCTTCCCGTAGACCTCTTTAAATCCGATGCGAAACTTTTCTTGCCGGAAAACGGTAAAATGCGACTGCCCTTCATTACCATTCCCGGTCTTGGGGAAAGTGCCGCTATGAGCATTGCAGAAGCAGTGAAAAAAGGCGGTATCTATTCCGTGGAAGACTTTAAGGAAAAGAGCGGAATCGGAAAAGGCGTTTTGGAAACCCTTCGTGAAAACGGAGTGCTTTCCTCCTTGCCGGAATCCAATCAGCTTTCTATGTTTTAAAAAAAGGCGCCGATCACAGATCGGCACCTTTTTTCTTTTTCGGGGTAATTAGAGATAAAAACCAAGCGGTATCTTCCCGGGTGATCCCTTTGCAGATTTTTAAAAAGAATAGATATAATAGAACGCCAAGTATCAGGGTAATAATAACTCCCACGGAGTAGACTGGGAATATTTCCGGCATCTTTTTTAAGAAAAGACAGGCCAAAACCGAGCATATAAGGGGCTTTAAAAAGTTTTTCCCAAAGCCAAAACGCATCTGGGAGGAATGGGCGAGTTTCCTGAAACTCAAAAGGAAATTGATGATCTCCGCTACGTAGATGGTGATAATATAGCCGTCTACAGAGATCTTCGGGACCAGGATCCATACAAGGACAACGCACAGTACGGAATCAATCACGTTGATCTTCATAATATCAAGCTGTTTGTCAAGGCCCTTTAGCATACCGTCCGTTGTCATATCCAGATACATAATGGGAATCAGCGGCGCAATGAGGCGGATAAAATAGGCCGCATCGGTGTTTTTGTAAATTAAAAGGCTTAGTTCTTCCGAGAATACCAGCATGACTCCGGTAGTGATCATAGAAAAGATCATTGCTACGTGAAGCACCCGATTGATAATGTAGTTTTGCTGAATAAAGTTTTTCTTCAGTTTACACTCGGCAATTTCCGGGATCAGTAGTCCCGATACTACGCCCAATATGGCAGAAGGGTATAAAAGAATGGGCAGAGCCATACCCTGTACGATTCCGTAGGCGGAGAAGGATTTATCAAGATCCGCACCGGATTTGCGAATGCCTCTGGGGATCAGAAGATGCTCTACGGTATTCAGTGCAGACCTGATATAAGAGCCAAAGGCATCCGGCACTGCAAGTCTTGCCATTCTTCTTAAAAAGCCCCTCTTTCCGGCTTTCTTCATCATCTCCTTCTTTACGTCGTAAAGATAGCAAGAGATGGCAAGGGAAAAAGAGACGATTTCACTGATGGTAATGGCAATGGAAACCAGCATCAGGGTATTTTCCACGCTGACGTTTCCCGCCTTATTCATAATCAAAACCGTGGATGCGATGCGGGATAACTGCTCCAGTAATTGGATCACCGAATAACGGCTCATTTTTCTTGCGGCAGTCATATAGCCGTTCAGCGCCGCGGAAAGAGAAATAAAGGGAAGAGAAAGGGAAAGCACCTTTAGGGCAGGAGAAGCCTTTTCCGTCATGATCCAGTAGGCGCTTAAGAAATCGGAAAGAGAGTATAAAAGAAATGCGGCGGAAAGGCCGAGAAGAAGAGCGCAAAAAAGAAGTCTTCGCATACTGTGTCGGGCACATTCAAAATCGTCAATGCAAAGACGGGTGGCAGAGAGGGCCATACCGCCGCAGGCAAGGGTCTTTGCCAGAGCGTAGACAGCAAGGATCAACTGGAAAATTCCCATACCCACACTGCCTACAAGCCCGGTTAAATAAACGTTAAACCAGACCGCGATGGTCTTCATCAGAAAACTGGTTAAGGTCAAGGCAATGGTAGTGAAAAACAGTTTCTTTACGTTTTGCATTCATATACCTTCTATTCTAAAGTATCAATACATTTTATGAAAAAAACTTTCTCTTATTCCGTGAAAACTATGGATTTAATATTTCCTTTATGATATAATTGGGTGGACTTTGCGAAAGGAAGGGGAAGAGAAGTGAAAGAACTTGATTTTCTGAAGAGAATGGTGAAAGAAGCCTATGAAAATTGCTGTGACGGAAACGTAGTCGTTTCTGCCAAAGCCGCGTTTGACGTGGTAACCAACGTAGATCACGCCATTGAACGCTATTTTGCAAAAGAACTTGAAAAAGAGTTCCCCGGCGATCATCTATTGGGCGAAGAATTTTCTTCTGATCTCGGTTTAAGTGATCGTACCTGGATCTTAGATCCTATCGACGGCACTTATAATTTCTCTATCGGTGCTTGTCATTTCGGTGTTCAGGCCGCTTTCTTTGATAAAGGCCAGCTTCAGGCATCGGCAATTTATTTTCCTGTCCTGAATGAACTTTATACCGCAGAAAGAGGAAAAGGCGCTTTTTGTAACGGAAAGAAGATTTCTGTTAGCTCAAGAGAACCGAAAGATGCCATTATCTCCTTCGGTGATCCCTCTCATTTAAGAGAAGGCGAAGCAGATATTGAGTGGAAAATGATGCAAAGTGCCTTCGGCTCTATTGCAAGATACCGGATGTACGGCGCTTCTTGTGTAGACTTTTCTTACCTTGCCTCCGGGAAAACGGAAGGAACGGTACTGATTACACGCAACAAATGGGATCTGGCTCCCGGTCTTCTTTTGGCCAAGGAAGCAGGAGCAAAGCTTTTTGCTTTGGACGGCGGAGAATATGACTTTTCTGCCCGCGGTGTCATCGCCTGCAACAAAAAAGAAATTTTTGATATCTTAACCGAGAATAAAGGATAAAATATGATTCAAGTACAAAATTTGAGTTTTCAGTTCGGGGGACAGCTTCTCTTTAAAAACGTGGACCTGAAATTCACTCCCGGAAACTGTTACGGTATCATCGGTGCCAACGGCGCCGGTAAATCTACCTTTTTAAAACTGCTTTGCGGGGAACTGGAGCCTACCGGGGGTAGCGTTACCATCGGGGAAAATACCCGTATGAGCGTTTTAAAGCAGAACCACTTTGCTTATGACAGTTTTACCGTAATGGATACGGTGATCATGGGCAATGAAGAACTGTATCGCATTATGAAAGAAAAAGAAGCCCTCTATGCAAAAGAGGACTTTACCGATGAAGATGGAATTTTAGCTTCAGAGCTGGAGTATAAATTTGCAGAGATGAATGGCTGGGAAGCAGAATCCGACGCCTCCCGTTTGGTGCAGGGCCTCGGCTTTACGGAAGATATTCTGTATTCTTATATGTCGGAGCTGAAAGAAAGCGAAAAGGTAAAGATCCTTTTGGCCCAGGCGCTTTTCGGAAACCCGGAGATCATTCTTTTGGACGAGCCTACCAACGGTCTTGACCTTGCGGCTACCACCTGGCTGGAAGACTTTCTGGCAGATTATTTCGGTACGGTCCTCGTGGTTTCTCATGACCGCCATTTCTTAAATAACGTATGTACCGGCATTGTGGATATTGATTATTCTGAAATCAAAATGTACGTAGGTAACTACGAATTCTGGTATGAATCCAGTCAGCTGATCCAAAGAATGATCAAACAGCAAAATAGAAAAAATGAAGAAAAGATCCGGGAACTGCAGTCCTTTATTTCCCGCTTCTCCGCCAATAAGTCGAAATCCCGCCAGGCTACCAGCCGCCGGAAACTTTTGGATAAGCTTACCATTGAAGAACTGCCGGCCTCCAGCCGTCGCTATCCCTTTATCGGCTTTGATATGGAGAGGGAAGCAGGCAAGGATATCCTTACCGTAGATTCTCTTACTAAGACCGTAAACGGAGTAAAGGTTTTAGATAACGTTTCCTTTACCCTGCAAAAGGGGGATAAGGTAGCTTTCGTTGGCGATGAAATCGCCATTTCCACGCTTTTCTCTATTTTAAATGAAGAATTAGAGCCGGACGAGGGCAGTTTCAAATGGGGTATCAGTACCTCCCGTTCCTATTTTCCTCACGATAATACCGCCTTTTTTGACGGACATGAAGAATCCATCCTTGACTGGATGCGCCAGTATTCCAAGGATCAGACAGAAACCTATCTTAGAGGATTTTTGGGAAGAATGCTCTTCTCGGGAGAGAGCGTATTTAAGCCGGTAAACGTCCTTTCCGGTGGCGAAAAGGTGCGCTGTATGTTCTCCCGTATGATGCTTTTCGGCTCCAACGTTTTAATGCTGGATCAGCCTACGGACCACCTGGATCTGGAATCCATTGAGGCGGTAAATAAGGGTCTTATGTCCTTTAAAGGTAACATTCTCTTCTCTTGCCATGATCATGAAATGGTCAGCACCGTCGCAGACCGCATTATCCGAATAGAGGACGGCAAGCACTATGACTTTATGGGTGGCTATGAAGAATATTTGGAAAAAATGAAAGAAAATTAAAAAATAACGCTCGGTTTAGCGTGTTATCCCGAGCGGAGAACACGCAGTCAAATCCGTTTTCAACGGGTGAAATCCACCTATGGTGGATGAAATCGCTTTCGCGATGAAATCCTGCTTTGCAGGGTTGTATTTAGACGGATTTGATTTCATCCAAGGACTTGTCCTTGGATTTCATCTGAGTAAAGCGAAG
>JAZNRO010000030.1:0-11456 GCA_045590715.1 Eubacteriales bacterium
CTTTTTTCATAGATAAATCCTCCGATTGTGTTTTTTCGACTGGCAGGTCGTTTTTATCTTATCACAATCGGAGGATTTTTTCTTACCGGTTAACCTCTACTGAACCACGCGACTATCGCGTGGTTTTCTTTATACAAAAAAATGCTCAACGCTTTTCGCGTTGAGCATTTTTAATTTTATTTCTTTTCTTCTTTTTTACACTGAAGGTATTTTACGCCTTCCACCAAAGGAATTACAAGTACTGCCAGGATAAGGCCAATGAGGTATTCGCCAAAGCCGATAGGAGTAAAGTCAAAAATCTTTGCAAGGAAGGGTACTTCGATCACGAGGGTGGTAAGAAAAAGCGCCGCCACGCCTGCCATCCACAGCCACTTATTCTGCTTCTTGATAGCAAAAATAGAGCCTCTGCGGGAGCGCAGGTTAAAGGACTGGAAGATCTCTGCCATAGAAAGAGTAAGGAAGGCCATGGTAGTTCCGTGCTCGGCACCGCCAATTTTATCACCGATAAAGTAAGCGATCAAAGTGAGAATGGCAACGAGAGCACCCTGATAGAAAATATCAAATCCAACACCGCCGGAGAAGATGCCTTCGGAAGAATCACGGGGCTTCTGCTTCATAGCGTCCGCTTCCTGATGCTCCATACCAAGGGCAAGAGCGGGAAGGCTATCAGTAATGAGGTTGATCCAAAGAAGGTGTACGGGCTTTAAGAGAGTGAAACTCATCATAGATGCAACGAAAACGCCGATCACTTCACTTAAATTAGAGGACAGAAGGAACTGAATGGCTTTTCTGATATTGGAGTAGATCTTTCTTCCCTCTTCTACTGCCGCTACGATGGTAGCAAAGTTATCGTCAGCCAGGATCATATCAGCTACGTTCTTGGTAACGTCTGTACCGGTGATACCCATACCAACGCCGATATCGGCGGTCTTGATACTGGGGGCGTCATTGACGCCGTCGCCGGTCATAGCAGTAACCATACCTTTTCTCTTCCAGGCGGATACGATACGCACCTTATGCTCCGGCTGAACTCTGGCGTATACGGAGTACTTTTCAACCACTTCGTCCAGTTCTTCATCGGAAAGTTTATCCAGTTCAGCGCCTAAAATAGCGCCGCTGGCATCTTCCAGGATACCAAGGTCGCGACCGATGGCAACGGCGGTATCAATGTGGTCACCGGTAATCATCACAACGCGGATGCTGGCATCACGGCAAGCATTCACAGCGCCTTTTACTTCAGGGCGGACGGGGTCGATCATACCGCAAAGACCCAGGAAAATAAGATCCTTCTCCAGGGCTTCGGAGGTAGCTTCTTCCGGTTTTTCAGTAAGAGGAGTAAAGGCGCAGGCAAGAACGCGCAGTGCGCTGTCTGCCATTTCCTTGTTTTCCTTCAAGATCTCTGATCTGGTTTCATCGTCCAGGGCTACAACGCCTTTTTCGGAAAGGAATTTTGTGCAGCGGCGAAGCAGTTCATCGGGGGCGCCTTTGGTAAACTGGACCAGATCGTCACCGCAGGTATGAACGGTGGTCATCATTTTTCTGCCGGAATCAAAGGGAACTTCGGTAATACGGGGGAATTCCAGTTTCAGATCGTTTTTATCAAAACCGGACTTATAAGCAAAGTTTACAAGGGCACACTCGGTAGGCTCGCCAACCGCTTCCCCTTTCTCTCTGTCATACTCTGCATCGGAAGAAAGGGCCATGCCCTTTGCTAAAAGTTCATCATCGCAGGAATAAGAACGGACAACGGTCATTTTATTCTGGGTCAGAGTACCGGTTTTATCAGAGCAGATCACCTGGGCGCAGCCGAGAGTTTCTACGGCGGTAAGCTTACGGATCACGGCACTACGCTTTGACATTTTGGTAACGCCGATGGATAAAACGATGGTAACAACGGCGGCAAGACCTTCGGGAATAGCGGCAACGGCAAGGCTTACCGCTACCATAAAGGAATCCAGAAAATCAACGAACTTGGGCGCCTCCCCGCCGGCAAAACCGCGCACGATCTCTACGCCGAAAATGAAGATACAAATGCCCAGTACCAGCCAGGTAAGAGTTTTGGAAAGAGCGGCAAGACGGATCTGCAAAGGAGTTTCCTCGTCTTTTGCTTCTGTCAGAGCATCGGCAATTTTACCCATCTGGGTCTCCATTCCGGTACTGCATACTACCGCTTTACCGCGGCCGTATACAACGGTGCTACCCATATAGCACATATTTTTGCGGTCACCCAAGGCAACGTTACCATCCGCAGAGGTAAGAGCTTCGGAAATCTTATCAACGGGAACGGATTCGCCGGTCAAAGCGGCTTCTTCAATTTTTAAAGAAGCGGATTCCAAAATGCGGCAATCGGCAGGAACGGAATCGCCTGCTTCCAAAAGGATCACGTCTCCGGGAACAATATCTTCACTTTTTACAAACTCCATTTTGCCGTCGCGAAGAACTCTACAAGTAGCGGCAGTCATGGTTTTCAACGCTTCAATGGCCTGCTCTGCCTTGCTCTCTTGTACTACGCCTAAAACCGCGTTTAAAACAACGACAAAGAGGATGATAAATACGTCAGCAAAGCCTTCGCTCTCACCGTGAACGGAACTGGAGATGACGGAAGTAATAGCAGATACGGCAGCCGCCGCCAAAAGCACCAGGATCATGGGATTTGCCAGTTCCTTTAAGAACTTCTGCAAAAGGCTCTGCTTTTTTCCTTCGGCAAGTTTATTCTTACCGAATTTTTCCATTCTTTTTTCCGCTTCAGAGGAACTGATTCCCTCTTCATGGGAAGAAAGATCGGATAAAACTTCTTCCCTGTTTTCAAGATAGTGTTTCATGAGTCAATTTTTTCCTTTCATCAAAACAAAAAAATCTCGGTACCGCTGTACCGAGAAACATTTCTCTCGCACAGCAAAACCGTACAAGAGTCTGGTTATTTAAGAGATGCCAAACCTAGAAAGGTTGAAATGTTGACATATCACGCTTTCGCGCTAACTACTCCCTCATGTTAGACTTATTATATCACAAATTTTACCAATGTCAAGAAAAAGAAATCGCCGAAATTCGGCAATTTCTTTCTCAAAATTTGTTATAAACTCTTTTTTACCATTTGTGACCATTTTCTGGGATAAGTAGGCTGAGTGGCTTTCTTTTTCTCTATCACTACAAAATAGCGGGAGGCATTTGCAAAGTCTGTGATTTTTTCCTTTTCTTCCAGAGAAAAATCCATTTCCTGTGCAAAATCAAGGTCGATTTTTACCTCTTTTACCTCTTTCAGTTTGCCGCTCAGCATCGGAATTGCTCTGATACTATCTTGTACCTCTTCCGGGGTTTTCATACCTTTCATAGCGCAGAAAACACCGCCCACTCGAACAAAGGGCAAGCAAAGTTCGCAAAGCACAGGAAGATATGCTACCGCACGGGACATACAAAAATCAAACTTTTCCCGATAAAGGCCCCCTTTGGCAGAGGCAAGTTCTTCCCCTCTTCCCCACAAAGGAATCACCTTATCAAGACCCAAAGCCGTAGCATTTTCCGACAGAGCAGTGATCTTCTTTTCGGTACTGTCGATCATGGTAAGAGAGATCTCCGGGCAAACGGATGCCAAGGGAAGCCCGGGAAATCCGCCGCCGCAACCGATATCGCAAAAGCTTTTTTTCTCTTCTCTAGCCTTTTGAAATTCATCCAGTTCCAAAAGGGTAAGAGAGTCAATGATGTGTTTTAAGGTAACGTCAATAGGCGAAACCAGAGAGGTAATATTGATTTTTTCATTGGTTTCTACGATTCTGTCGTAAAGAAGGGAAAGTCTCTCAAGGCTCTCTTCATCAGCGGCGGCTGGAACGGATCTTGCGATCAGTTCCAAATACTTTTTATCAAGTGGCATAACTACCTCTCATTCATATTCAGATAAATCAAAAGAACGGTGATATCCGCAGGAGAAACGCCAGAAATACGGGACGCTCTGCCGATATTTTCCGGTCTGATCTGGGAAAGTTTTTGTCTTGCTTCCAGGCGAAGGCCCTCGATTTTGTGATAATCAATATCACCGGGCAAAGGCTTTGATTCCAGCTTTCTGAACTGCTGTGCCTGGATCATCTGCCGCTTGATATAACCGGCGTATTTGATCTCAATTTCCGCCCTTTCGAAAATTTCCTTGGAAAGATCGGGTCTTGAAGGGTCAACGGAAGTTAAACCTTCGTAACCGAGGCCGGGACGGCGGATGAGATCCGCAAGTTTTACTCCCCCAGTTACCTTTTGGCTGCCCAAGGATTCTAACAGTTCATTCAATTTTTCACTAGGCGGCAGGAAGGTAGATTCCGCCCGTTCTATTTCATTATCAATCAGTTTGAATTTTTCTGTTTTTGCTTCATAGAGTTTATCGTCAATGAGCCCTACTCTTCTGCCCTCTTCCAAAAGGCGGCGGTCCGCGTTATCCTGGCGGAGAAGCAAACGGTACTCACAACGGCTGGTCATCATTCGATAAGGCTCGTTGGTACCTTTTGTTACAAGGTCGTCGATCAGGGTACCGATATAACTGGTATCGCGGGTAAGGATCATCTCTTCCTCTCCCCGGGCACGGAGTGCCGCGTTGATACCGGCAATAAGTCCCTGGCAGGCCGCTTCTTCATAGCCGCTGGTACCGTTAAACTGTCCGGCACCGAAAAGTCCCGGAAAGTCTTTGAATTCTAAGGTAGGCCGAAGCTGAGTGGGATCGATACAATCGTATTCAATGGCGTAGGCAGTGCGCATAACTCTGGCGTTTTCAAGGCCTACGATAGAATGAATAACCTGGTTTTGAACGTCTTCCGGTAAAGAAGAAGAAAGGCCCTGAACGTAGATCTCCCTCGTATCTTTGCCCATAGGTTCCAAAAAGAGCTGATGACGCTCTTTATCAGGAAAACGCATAACCTTATCTTCAATACTGGGACAATATCTGGGTCCGGTACTTTGAATCTCACCGGCGTACAAGGGCGAACGGTGGATATTTTCCCGAATGATCTGGTGGGTACGGGAATTGGTATAAACCACGTAGCACTTTTTCTGCTCTTCTTTTAGAAAGGCATCAGAATCGGTATGGCAAGAGAAGCACGCGGGATTCTCATCCCCCTCCTGTACTTCGCATTTATCGTAATCAATGCTATATGCGTGAATTCTGGCGGGAGTTCCCGTTTTGAAACGGCGGAAGGAGATTCCCATTTTTTCAAGGGACTTTGTCAGAAAGGTTGCAGGATAAAAATTATCGGGTCCGGCGGAGTAAGAAACGGCGCCTACCACAATATTGGAATTTAAATACGTACCGGCACAAATAACCACGTTTTCACATTCATATAAAGCGCCAAAGCGGGTAATAACGCGGTAAATATCTCCGTCTTTTTCGATATCAGTAATTTCTGCCTGGACAAGACGAAGATTTTCGGTGTTTTCACACACGTTTTTCATATAGTGATGGTAAGAAGAACGGTCTGACTGCTGACGAAGAGAGTGAACTGCAGGGCCTTTTCCCAGATTGAGCATACGGCTCTGTAGGGCGTTTTTATCCGCTGCTCTGCCCATTTCTCCGCCCAAGGCGTCGATCTCATACACCAGGTGCCCTTTGCCTGTTCCGCCAATGGAAGGATTACAGGGCATATTGCCTACCGCTTCCAGGGAGAGGGTAAACAAGATGGTATCCACTCCCATACGGGCACTGGCAAGAGCGGCCTCAAGTCCCGCGTGACCGGCACCGATGACGCAAACCTTGCATTTACCGGAATTGAAAATTACGTGTTCCAAAATTTACTCCTTTATTTTCCTACACAAAAACGGGAAAATACCTGATCCAAAATCATATCACCGGCACTTTTGCCATCCACTTCAAGAAGGGCGGAAAGGGCTTCTTCCATCGTTAATGAAGCAAGGTCCTTCAGGCCGGTTTCAATCTGTTCTTTTGCCGTATTGATAAGGTCCGCGCATTTTTCCAGCTGAACCTTTTGTCTTACGTTGGTTAAGATCTGCCCCTCACGAAGGGCGGCGCGATCGGATATAAATAAGTCTTCAATTTTCTCAATCAAAGGATTGATATCGCTTTCTTCTACAAAGGAAAATTCAAAGCCTTCTCCCAAATCGGAAAACACAGAACGATCCAGTTTTCTCTCTTTATCCGCTTTGGTAAAAACAGGAATGATCTTCATCTCTTCCCCGCGCTCCGAAAGCTTTTTAAGCACCCTTTTATCGTCTTCTTCCAAAGGACGGGACAGGTCAAATAGAGCAAAAACAAGCTCTGCATCGTTTAGGGTCTGAAGGGCCTTTTCCATACCGAAAAGCTCTACTTTATCATCGGTATTCTCCCGAAGTCCGGCGGTATCGGAGAGATTAAGCAGTACCTTGCCTGCTTTTACCGGGTATTCAATAACATCTCTGGTCGTTCCGGGAATATCGGTAACGATGGCCTTTTCTTCCCCAAGTAAAAGATTGAAGAAAGTGCTTTTTCCAACATTGGGCTTTCCAACGATAGCACAAGGAATTCCGGAATTTACGGCTCTGCCGGTGCGGAAGGTATCAAGAAGCTTTCGGCAGGAAAAACTGATATCGGAAAGACGGGAAATCATTTCTTCATCACTCATAATACCAAGTTCATCTTCGGGGTAATCAAGATAGGCCCATAGAGAAGAAGAAACAGAAAGAATTTTTTCGGAAACCTCTTCGATAACTTTAGAAAGCTTGCCTCTGGAGGTTTTAGAAGAAAGTTTTGCCGCTTCTTCGGTTTTGGCATCCAAGAGATCTGCGATTCCTTCCGCAGAAGTTAAGGACATTTTTCCGTTTACAAAGGCTCTGCGGGAGAATTCTCCCGGTTTTGCCATTACAGCGCCGGCGCAGAGGACCGCCCGGAGCACCATAGAAGTGATGATCTCACCACCGTGGCAAGCGATTTCCACTACGTTTTCACCGGTAAAGGAATGCGGTGCGGGAAAGAAAGTTAAAAGTCCGTCATCTATGATCTCATCACCGGATACAATATCCCCATAGATCTGAACGCGGGGAGAAAAATCGGTAACTTTTTCGCCCTTTATCGGCGAAAACACTTTCTCTGCCACAAAAAAAGCCTCGGGGCCGGAAATTCGGATCAAAGCAACGCCGCCTTTTCCGGGCGGAGTTGAAATGGCGGCAATGGTAGAAAAATTCATACAGTTCCTTTCAGAATAAAAAAGCGGCGGAGTATCCGCCGCATTTTTTATAAATTCACCATTTCGGTATCTTCCACATCGGCGAGATTGATATCTTCGATGCTCTTTGCTTTCACAATGGTCTTGGGTTCGCGAACCGGGTTATATTCATAAGTAACCTTCGGTTTATCGGACTGCTCGGTCTTGCGAGGCTTATTTTCCTTCTTGGGACCGCCTACCGGGGACATAACCACGCGGCGCTCCTCGCCGGAACCGATAGAATGGGTGGTTACTCCGCCAATTTCCTGGGCCTGGGAGTGAATGATTCTTCTTTCATAAGCGCTCATAGGCTCAAAGGTTACGGATCTGCCGCTCTTTTTTACGCGGCCTGCGGTCTTGCGAGCAAGACCTCTCAAGGTATTTTCGCGCTTTGCGCGATAGTTTTCGATGTCGATGGTGATTCTCACGTAGTCATCACCGTGACGGTTGGTCACAAGGCTCAAGAGATACTGAATGGAGTCCAGCACTTCTCCGTGATGTCCGATGAGTACGCCAAGGTCTTTGCCCTCCAGGGTGTAGGCGAGTTCTCCGCCTTCCTTTTCCTCACAGTGAATTTCGGCTTCAATACCGGCATTGCGGATCAAGGTGTGCAAAAAATCGTCGGTAGCTTCCCGAACGGTGGGATTATACTTTACCAGGATCTTTGCATCGGTAGAACCGAGTCCGAGAAAGCCTTTTTTAGCCTCCTCCAAAACGGTATAAGAAAGTTCATCCTTTTCTTTATGAAGCTGCTGTGAAGCAAGGGCGATGGCGTCTTCTACGCTTTTGGCGGTAAAAGTCAATTCCTTCATAATGCCACTTCCTTCCAAAAATATTAGTCTTTGTTATCTTCTTTCAAAGGAGCTTTATCAATGATTTTTTTATCACCGGTCTCCTTTTTTTCCTTTAAAACAGTCTTTTCCGGAACTTTGGAAATGGATTCGTACACGTCGTCATCATCGTATACCAAAGATTTTTTCTTTTTACCGGGGGTCGCTGTATTACCTTTTTTCTTTTTCTGTTTGCCGCCGTAAAGACGCTCTGCTTCCCGCATTTCTTCAGGAGTGATCTCCTTAATGGGGAACATTTTCGACAGTGCGATCTGCTGAACGGGGCTTAAGACGTTAGACATAATCCAGTAAATACCTACCGCGGAAGGAACCTGGAAAGAAATGTACAAGCTGAAGAGGGGCATAAAGATATTCATAATGCGCATCTGGCTCTTCATTTCTTCGGTCTGTTCAGGTTGATAGGTAAACTTGCGGGTAAGAGCCTGTCCGAAATAAGCAGTAATCAGGGACAGGATGGGAACCAAAAGAATTGCTTTCTTGCCAAAAGACTTATCTTTGATAAGGTCAATGTTAGGCGTGGTTCCAAGGTCAAAGCCGGAGAAAGCTTCCAGATTGGGAAGGCTTTCCAGTACTTCAGAAGCGGTGATTGCGCCCTCTTCCTTCTCTGCCCCTTCCTTATCAAAACGGGCATCGAAAGCAGCGGCGAAAGCATCGCGGTTTTCATTGATGTAGTTGATTACAACGATTTCGGAATTGTACTGATAGGAATTTTCTTCCAGTGCTTTTTCAAAATCAGAATCCTTGTGCTTTTGGTTTACCTTCAAAATGGTCTGGATCTTGCGATCTGCTTCCTTACGGTCGGCATCTTCTTCATAGACCATCTGGGCAACTACCTGCTGAACTTCATTCACAGAATCCTTCGGCAGGCCTGCGGTATAGGTCAGAGGCATTCTGACAACGGCGTAAACGGCAAGAAGCACCAGCATTTGCAGAAGCATAGGCAGACAGCCGGCCAGAGGGCTGAAATTCTCCTTCTGATAAAGCTCCTGAATCTCGGTGTTCATTTTCAGCTGGGTAGCACGGTCCGTGCGTCCCGCATACTTTTTACGGATTACATTTTCCTTGGGACGAAGGGCAGCCTGTTTCTGGGAGTTTTTCTGCTGTTTGATACCAAAGGGAAACAGAACAAGCTTTAAAACTACGGAAAAAAGCAGGATTGCAAACAGATAACTGCCACTTAAGGAATAAAACCATTGAATAAGCCATCCGAAAGGAATTCGGATCAAGTCAAAAATAGCAGACAATTTACTTTTCCTTTCTTACAAAGACGTGATCGGGAACGGGGTCATATCCGCCCTTCCCGAAGGGATTGCAACGTAAAATGCGCCAAATGGTCAAAAGAGACCCCTTCCAAAAGCCGTGCTTTAAAAAAGCTTCAACGGCGTACTGGGAGCAGGTCGGAGTAAAACGACAGTGAGGACCAATCAGCGGGGAGATAAACTTTTGATAAAGACGAATAAAAAAAACACAAAGATACCTCATACCTGGGTATCCTCAGAAAAAAGCGCAAGTTTTGAAAATGCTTTTTCCATATCCAAAAGAACCTCGCCCATTTTTCTTTTCGGATCAACCATAGCACTGCGCGCTACCACTACAATAAGATAAGGTCTTTGAAACCTTTTTTCTTTTAAAATGGTACGATACGCTTCCCGAATCAGTCTGCGGGCGCGAGAACGCTCCACCGCATTACCGATCTTTTTACCGGTGGTGATCCCCAGGCGAGTTTCCGGGGTTTTATAATTTTTTAAAGCATAAACCGCAATATTCTTTTCAGAGACCTTTTTCCCTTTGGCGTAAACCTTGGAGAAAAGATGATTCTCTTTAATGGAAATGATTTTTGCCATAACACCAATCCCGAAAACGGTAAAGATATAGAAAAAACCACCGGTGTTCACAGAGAAATCCGGAGACGGTGGTTTTTTTACTAAATCCTTTATGCAAGATTAATAAGTGAGTCTTGCTCTCATTTTTGCTCTACGTCTTTTCAGTACCTTTCTTCCATTTGCAGTTTTCATTCTTTTACGGAAGCCATGTTCCATTTTTCTCTGACGCTTTTTGGGCTGATAAGTTCTGATCATGATTGCACCTCCTTAGCCAATGCAAATTTTAACTAGATAAGTATACTACATAGCTGTAGCAAAGTCAAGCATTTTTCAAAATTTTATAGCGGAAAATCAAGATGTTTTCAATTTCTTAAAATATAAGAGTGCCGCACCGATTACGGTTCCGTAGCGAGCATTTTCCGGGAAAAGGAATTCCATATCAAACATTTTTCCAAGCGTATCAAAAACGGTTTTTGCGTGCTTCATAGCAGAAAGTTTACCGGTAAGCACCACTTTTTTCAGGCCGAAACCGCGAGCGGCAAAAACGCTGACCATACCGATGGTTTCAAAAACGAGATTGATAATACCAAGAGCCAGATCCTCTCTGGTAGCAAGGTCGGAAAGTTTACCGAAGTTTGACGCGGTGGTATCCAGGTACAGGGTGGGACTTAAGTTCTTTTTAGAAATATCGGAAATGCGAAGGTCGATTTTCGAAATATCCCCTTTATCCGCAAGGGCTTCCAGGTGATGGATGTCACGAAGGCCAACCATGGTTTCGGAAAGGCCGCAAAGAGTGCCGCCGCCAACTCCGGTACCGCCCAGGTACTCTACGCTATCGCCTTTTACGTGCACGATTGCCGTACCGGTACCCATACTGACAACAACAGATTCATCCAGCCCTGCCAGGTACTGACCGCCAAGACCGATGCAGTCGAACTCCTGTACGTGGCGGGTAGGAATACCGTAAAGATCCTGGGTGATGTAGCTGCTACCCACACCGGTAACCATCACGCACTCCACGTCGGAAAGACTAATATTGTGAAGAGAAGTAAATTTACCGAAAGCACCGTAAATGGAAGATAAAGGATCATCCGCACGAACCGATAAGGGCTCGATCAAATTTCCCTCTCCACGGAAACCGCAGATTTTCGTGGTGCTTCCGCCAATGTCAATTCCCAGTACAATTCCCATAATATATCTCCTAAATAGATTTACACCAAATTATACCATATTGAAAATCACTCGTCAAGTTATGACAGTTTCTATGGACAAAGGTGCATCTTTCTTTTATAATATCCAAAAGAAAGGCGGGTATTTATGACGGAAAATCGCAAGTGTACGCTATGCCCCAGAAACTGCAAAGTGGACCGAAAAGAAAAAACGGGCTTTTGTGGTCTGAGAGAAAAAACTGTTTTAGCGAAAGTAATGCTTCATAAGTGGGAAGAGCCCTGTATTTGTTTTGGCAAAGGCAGCGGTGCTCTTTTCTTCTCCGGTTGTCAATTAAAATGCGCCTTTTGTCAGAATTACGAGATCTCCGCTGAAATTTGCGGAAAAGAAGTTTCAAAAGAGGAACTTACAAAGCTTTTCTTTCTTCTTCAGGAAAAAGGTGCTTGCAA
>JAZNRO010000031.1:0-8674 GCA_045590715.1 Eubacteriales bacterium
AAGAACATTCCCCATACCCTGAAGATCGAGGTAGAGGTAGAAACCTTCGACCAGCTCAAGGAAGCACTTTCCGCCGGAGCAGATATCATTATGCTGGATAATATGACAAACGAAGAAATGAAAAAAGCCGTTGAGATCGTAAATGGCAGAGCCATTACCGAAGCCAGCGGCAATATGGGCGAAAAGGATCTGAAAGCCGTTGCCGAAACCGGCGTTGACCTCATTTCCATCGGTGCTCTCACCCACTCCGTAAAAGCCCTTGATATCAGCTTGAAATTCAAGTTTTAGTTTTTATAGTAAGTAAAATGATTCAACTAACACTTGACAAGATGCTAAAAAAGTATGGTTTGACCCGCTACGAACTAGCAAAGCGAACCAACATACAGTATCAAATCATCGATAACTACTATAAAAACAAAGTAAAAAGATATGATAGCTTTATATTAGATAAAATCTGTGCAGTTGTAGGCTGTGATATCTCAGAGATAATTGAACACAAATAAAAAAGCAGAGCGAAAAGCTCTGCTTTTTTTATTCTTCGTTTTGATTTTCATCCGGGTTAAAGCCGAAAAAGGGAGTAAATTTCGGGATCTTTTTCACGCTGACCTTGATCTTTAACGGATCAAAGCAAAAGGCGGAGCAAACGCCGCCGGGGTCCATAATACCTTTCTTTTTGCAGATAAAATAATCGCCGCCGAATATTTCTTCGCTGTGCTCGCAAAGGGAGCAACTGCGTTCAAATTCCTGATTTTTTTTCATACTATCCATCCCTTTATTATTCACCCTTATTTTACACGCTTCTTTGAAAATTTACAAGAGTTTTTGTAAAAAAAGAGCGGAGAGGTAGAAGAGAGCGGCAAAGACAGTCTTTCCGGAAAGATATGGCTTCGGGGAAATGCCTTCCTCTGAAATCAGTCCCAGGGTCTGGAGATGCACGGAAAATCCGTTCCAACCGACTCCCAGTGCGCACAAGGGAAAAACGAGGTTTTTCGGGAGAAATACAAGGCTTTTTACTCCGCCGGTAAGTTCCAGAAAAAGGGATAAAAGGGATTTTAGGACAGGCGAAAGAGAAAAAAGAGAAAGGCAAAGGGAAGAAAGAAAAGAAAAGAAAACAATGCAGGAAGAAATGTATAAAAAAGCGCTCATTCCTTCCGATAAGGCCTTGGGAATTATAAATTTAAACGGCGGAGAATCTTTTGAAGAAAGAGATTTTTCCTCTTTTTTGAAAAGATCCTTTCCGAAAAAGATTAGAAAAGAAATAAGGAAAAAGGCGCTTTGTAAAAGGTAGAGAACAAGGCCTTTTTTGGCGTCGGAAAAGAGGGTGATGCCGCAAAAAGAAATCAGAAAACTGGGACTTGCTCCGCTGATAAAAGGGAGGAGAAGGCAGGCTTTTTTAGGCGAGATCTTTCGCTCTTTTAAAAGAGAACAAACCGTCTTTGCACCAATGGGAAATCCGCAAACAAGGCCCAGAAAAAAAGGCGTTAAAAGGGCGCTTTTTTTGCTTTTTGCAGGAATGATGCGGGAAAGAACACCGGATAGCACCAAGGCGGGAAACAAGGCAGGAAAAGCGCTGTAAAGGGCAAGATCCAGCCCTTTTTCCACGCCCTCCATACAGGCTTTGGGAAAAAGGAGAGAAAGGAGCAAACAAAGAAAAGGAAAGAGAATTTTTAAAGTATTTTTCGTCATATTCTCACCGCAATCACGTGTATATTTTATTGATACCATATTATGCAAAGGAATGAGAGTTTATGGCGAAAATGCAAAACAGAAATGCTTTCTTTATGGAAAGAAACGGCGTCATTACGATACAAAACAGAAAAAGAGTGATTTTAGAAGGAGTGGAGCGTATCATTTTCTGCGATTCGGAGAAAATGATAGTAAAAAACCGCTTTGTCACCCGAATTTCCGGGCGCGGACTCCATTTGATGGAACTTGGCAATCAGAATATTGCCATCATAGGGGAAATCGATTCTCTGCACTTTGATAAGGGGATAAAATGAATTTCTTCTTTCGCTTTATAAGAGGGTATTTTCAGATCTCCTTTTTCTCTCCTGATGCATCCCGCATTTTAAACTTTCTTTTAGAAAAAAACGTTCCCGCTTGGGGGATCAAAGGAGGGGAAGATCGGGTTTCCTTTTGTATTTTCGGGGGGCATATAAAGTTTTTGGAGCCCTTTTTCAAAACCCTTTCGGAAAATGAAAAAATAGAGCAAAAAAAGCGAGGAACCCTTCGCATTTTAGAACTCTTCGGCGCCCGCTGGGGATTCTTTGCAGGCCTTATTTTCTTTTGTTTTTCTCTTTTGCTTTCCACTCAGTTTTTGTGGGGAGTGGAAGTGACGGGAAACGATAAAATCTATGCGGAAGATATTAAAAAAGATCTGAAGACTTACGGTATTGCGCCGGGCGTCGGAATTTCTTCCTTTGACCCGAAGGAAGTAGGGATGCGCTATCAGATATCCTCAGACGCCTTCGTTTACGTCAATATCAACCTGATCGGCACCAAAGCCTTTGTAGAGGTGCGGGAGCGGGAAGTGGTGGACAAAACGGAAAAGGAAGAGATGCCCTCGAATCTTGTGGCGGACATTTACGGTACCATCGAGCGTTATGAGGTGCTTTCCGGCCAGATCCAGGTAAAAAGAGGAGAGCGGGTCACCGCCGGCCAGCTTCTCATTGGCGGGGTAAAGGAAAGCGCTGCCGGTACTTTCCGTGCCCTTCGGGCAAAAGGCAGAGTGTTTGCCCGGACCCAGCGCTCTTTTCAGGTGACCATTCCTTTTGAGGAAGTCAAAAAGGTGTATACGGGAGTGGAAAAAGAGAAGATCACGTTGGAATTTTTAGGGTTAAAATTCCCCCTTCCTTTTATCACTCCGCCGGAAGAAGAGGTCTTTGAAAAAATGCAAAGCGTGGAAGAAATGACCCTTTTTAATAGGCGTCTTCCGGTGCGGATATATAGGCTTTCGTTTTTGGAAACCGAGGAAAAAAAGGAGCCGATAATCCTTGACAGAGCGCGGGATTTGGCTTATGATAAATATGAAGAATTTAAAAGGGATACTTTTGCTCCGGACGACGAAATCCTTGCCGAAAATCTGTCTTTGGAAGAGGGCCCACAGGGGCTTACTTTAACGGCGGAACTTACGCTCATCGAGGATATTTGCAAGGAGATCCCTTTTTCCGTATACTAAAAAAGTTTGAAAGGAATATTATGTCAGAAAAAATTATCGGAATTTCAAGTATCAATGCACTGCTGGATATTTTCGGCGCTTTCGATGCCAATGCAAAGCGGATCGAAAAGGAATTCGGCGTTGCCATTTACAGTCGGGACGGAGAGATCTGCGTTTCCGGAGAAGATGAAAACGTGGAGCTTGCCGGCAAGGTCATTTCCTATCTTGAAAAATTGTCCGATCTTTCCGGAAATCTGACAGAGCAGAACGTAGAATACGCCATCAGCGTGGTGCGCGACGGCGATGAAGAAAAAGCAGAAAAACTGTTCGGTGATACCATTTGCATCACCGCAAAGGGCCGCCCCATTAAGCCCAAGACCGTGGGGCAAAAGGGCTTTATCGACTGTATTCGCAAAGAGACCATTACCTTTGGTGTAGGTCCTGCCGGTACGGGTAAGACCTTCCTGGCGGTAGCCATGGCAACGGTTGCCCTTCGGAAGAAGGAGATCTCCCGTATCATCATTACCCGGCCCGCCGTGGAAGCCGGGGAAAGACTGGGCTTTTTGCCCGGCGATCTTCAGAGCAAGATCGATCCCTATCTTCGCCCCCTGTACGACGCTCTTTTTGAAATGCTGGGCGGAGAAACCTATCAGCGACTAATGGAAAAAGGGATTATAGAAGTGGCGCCTCTTGCTTATATGCGCGGCAGAACCCTGGATGATTCCTTTATCATTTTAGATGAAGCGCAAAATACCACTCCGGAACAAATGAAAATGTTTTTAACCCGTCTGGGCCAGGGCTCCAAAGCTGTGATCAACGGTGATATCACTCAGATCGACCTGCCCGGCGGTGCCCCTTCCGGCTTAAAGCAGGCCCTTGAGGTTTGTGACGGTATTCCCGGAATCGGCATTTTCCATTTAAGTTCCAAGGACGTTGTCCGTAACACCATCGTATCCCGCATCGTAGAGGCCTACGATCGGTACGGAAAGGCAAAGAAGTGAAACACCGCATCTATATCGAAAACAATCAAAATGAAAAAGCCCCTTTCCGGGGGTATAAGACCGCTCTTCGCACCGCCATTACCGAGACCCTTTCCAGTGAAGGCTTTTCCGGCAAAGCGGAGGTTTCCGTAACGCTCATGGACTCCGAAGAGATCCGCAGGCTGAATCGGGATTTTCGGGGTGTAGACCGAAAGACGGACGTGTTATCCTTTCCTTTAGAGGAAGGGGAAAGTCCCGGAGAGAAAATTACATATTTAGGGGACGTGATCGTGTGCCCTGAAGTGATCTATCATCAGGCGAAGGATTTCGGCACCGGTTACCGCCAGGAATTTTGTCTTATGGTGATCCATTCCGTTCTTCATCTTTTGGGATACGACCATATGGAAGAAGACGAGAAAAAAGAGATGTTTGAAAAACAGGAAAAAATACTTTTCGCCCTGCGTGAAGGCGAAATCAAAACAGAAGGATGAAAATATGCAGAATTTAACCCAAAAAACAGGATTTATCGCTCTGGTGGGCAGACCTAACGTAGGAAAAAGCACTTTGCTTAACACCATTTTAGGGGAGAAGATCGCCGCCGTTTCCAGAAAACCCCAGACTACCCGTACTTCTATTACCGGTATTCTGACCAAAGAGAATTGCCAGTACGTGTTCCTGGATACTCCCGGCGTACATAAACCCCGTACCAAGCTTGGTAATATGATGATGAAGTCCGTTGGCACTGCCACCGGTGATGTTTCCTTGGTGCTTCTTTTGGTAGAGCCCGTGGCCCAGATTCATCCCATTGAGCAGGAACTGATGGAAAAATTTCGCAAAATGGGCGTTCCGGTGATCCTTATCATCAATAAGACCGATATTTATAAGCCGGAAGACATTATCCGCACCATTGACGTTTTTGCCAAAGAATATAACTTTGCCTCTGTGATCCCCCTTTCCGGTAAGACCGGTGACGGCGTGGATATCATTTTCAAAGAGGCAGAACCCTTTATGGAAGAAGGGGAGTGGTTCTTCGCTTCCGATATGATCACCGATCAGCCGGAGAGAACCATTGCCGCAGAAATTATCAGAGAAAAACTTTTAAAGCTTCTGGATAAAGAAATTCCCCACGGTACTGCCGTTGTCATTGAGGAATTTAAAGAGACCGATAAGAGAATCGATATCCGCGCAGAGATCTTCTGTGAAAAGGCCAGCCACAAGAAAATTATTATCGGCAGAGACGGCGCTATGCTGAAAAAAGTAGGAAGCTTTGCCAGAGAAGACCTGGAAGCCTTCTTTGCCACCCACGTAAATATTGATCTGTGGGTAAAGGTAAAAGAAAACTGGAGAGATAACGAAAGTCTTTTGAACTCTTTCGGTTTCAAGAGGGACTAGTATGACCCGCATATTGAAGGGCCTGGTTTTAAAAAGCGTAAAGTACTCGGAGAGTGATAAACTTATTACCATTTTAACCGAGGAAGGTAAAATGTTTTTTAAGGCCAGAGGGATCCGCAGTATAACAAGCAAAAACGCTGCGGGATGCCAGACTTTCGTCTATTCGGAATTTGAACTGGAAGAAAGAGGGGATAAGTGCTATTTAAAAAGAGCCACCCCCTTATATTCCACCATTCGTCAAGGGGCCGAGATCTCGTCTATGGCCCTGGCTTCTTATCTGGCGGAGCTTTCCCTGGATACGGCGCTGGACGCGGAAACGGGAAAAAGCGTTTTGCGGCTTTTGATGAATGCATTGTATTTATTGGCAAAAGAGGACCGTTCCCCGGACCTTATCAAAGCCGTGTTTGAAATGCGCCTTTTAGCGGCAAACGGCCTGATGCCAAGGCTTGACGGATGTAGCGTTTGCGGAAAAGATCCGGAGGATACCCCCTCTTACTTTTTCCGTTTTTTAGAAGGAGATCTGATCTGTCCGGATTGTATCTCCTCTTTTGATACGGACTTTTTGCGCATCAGAAGAGACCTTTTGTATCTGTGCCGCAGAAGTGTGGAAGTATCGGAGGATAAGGCCTACGCCTTGAAAGTGCCGGATGGTCTTCTTCGGGATTTTGCCCGCTTTTCCGAGCGCTATTTATTAGAGCAGATGGAAAGAAGCTATAAGACTCTTGATTTTTACCACCAGGTAAAGAGGATCCCGGAAGAGAAAAAGGAAACAAATAAGGAAGAATCAAGTGATGAAACCCTTTGAAAAAGCAGCTGTTACGCTGGAATATCATAAGGTCTTATCCCAGCTTGCCGCCCTTTGTACGGTGGAAGCGGGAAAAGAAAAAATTATGACGCTGTTACCCGAGAGTAATGCCGATCGGGTCATTTTTTTGCAGAAGGAAACTGCCGCCGCAAAGCGGGTGCTTGCCCAAAAAGGCGGTCCCAGTTTGTCTGCCCACCCTTCTATCCCTGAAATCTTGTCCCACGCCGAAAAAGGCGCAGTTCTAAATCTTTCTGAACTGCTTCGTATCGGCGCTCTTTTGCGTTCTGTATCTTCCGCCAGAGAATTTGGCGAAGGACTCAGTGGGGAAGATTCTGTACTGGGTGAAATGTTCCGCAGACTTCTGCCGGAGAAGGAACTGGAAAGAGAGATCCATCGCTGTATCTTATCGGAAGACACGGTAGCGGATGATGCCTCTCCCGCCCTTTTCTCTATTCGCAGAAAGCTTTCTTCCCTGGCAGAGAAGATCAGAGAATCCCTTCAGCACTATATTTCCGGCGCCTACGGTACGTATCTTCAGGAAAATATCATTACCTTCCGTAATTCCCGCTACGTGATCCCGGTAAAGAGCGAATATAAAAACGAGATCAAAGGTCTGATCCACGATACCTCCTCCAGCGGCGCAACGGTGTTTATTGAGCCGGCGTCGGTTGTGGAAATGAATAACCAGATCAAGATCCTGCAAGGGGAAGAAAAGGAAGAGATCGAGCGGATCTTGTGGGCCCTTTCTCAAAAAGTTGCCTCTTTTTCCGATGCCCTGACCTTGAATTTCTATAATATCGTGGAGCTTTCCATTATTTTTGCCAGAGGAGAACTTGCTTTCCGTTACGATGCGGTAGAGCCTACCGTTTCCCGAAAAGGGGAACTTGTTTTTCAAAAGGCAAGACACCCTCTTTTAGAGAAGAAAACGGCAGTTCCCATTTCTTTGACTTTGGGAAAAAATTTTGACGTTCTTGTGATCACCGGCCCCAATACCGGTGGCAAGACGGTAACCTTAAAGACCGTCGGCCTTCTTTCTATGATGGCCCAGACCGGTCTTCAGGTGCCTTGTGAAGAAGCCGTTCTTCCGGTTTACCCGGATATTCTGGCAGATATCGGGGACGAACAGAGTATTGAGCAGTCTCTTTCCACCTTTTCCAGTCATATCGTCAATATTATCTCTATGCTTTCCGCTGCAAAGGAAGGCTCTTTGATGCTGTTTGACGAATTGGGAAGCGGTACGGATCCCATTGAAGGCGCCGCCCTGGCAGAAGCCATTTTGGAAACGGTTCGGGCAAAAGGGGTAAAATGCGCCGCTACTACCCACTATGCAGAACTGAAGACTTATGCCCTGGAAACAGAAGGGGTGGAGAATGCTTCCTGCGAATTTGATATTACTACCTTAAAGCCCACCTATCGACTGATCATCGGTACCCCCGGCAGATCCAACGCCTTTCTCATTTCCGAAAGACTGGGTCTGGACCGTGCTATCATTGAAAAAGCAGAGCGCCTTGTGAAGGCGGAAAACCGCCGCTTTGAAACTATTGTTGGCAAGCTGGAAGAAGACCGAATTTCCATGGAAAAGGATCGGGAAGAAGCCAAAAAGCTTCTTTTAGAGGCGGAAAAAGCCAGAAATGAAGCCATCAAAGAGAGGGAAGGCCTTCTTTCCGGCGCAGAAAAGGAATTGGATCGAGCCAAAAGAGAGGCTTTGCGCCTGGTAAAAAGCGCCAGAGCCCTTTCCGATTCTACTTTTGAAAAGCTGGAAGAACTGCAGAAAAAAGCCTTGAAGGATAAGGCCCAGGCCGATTTGGAAGAGGAAAGAAGAAAACTCCGTCTTTCTCTTACCGGCGCCCAGGATCGCATCTCTGCTACCATCGTAACCCCTAAGGAAGAGGACGAAAATTACACCCCGCCCAGACCCTTCAAAGTGGGCGACCAGGTGCTGGTAGCCAAGGTCGGAAAAGAAGGAATTATCGAGAAGATCAGCGGGGAAGACGCCCTTGTGCTGGTGGAAAATTTGAAAATGAAAGTGCCCCTTTCCACCCTTCGTCTGATGACGGAACTAAAGAAAGGCAAGAGCGCGAAAAAGAAAGGAAGCGTCACTTCCTCCCCCCGAAATCATACCTCAAACAGCGTAGACGTTAGAGGTCTTGTTACTGACGACGCTTGGTTTGTGGTGGATAAATATCTGGACGACGTAGTGCTTATCGGATATGAGTCTGTAACGGTGATCCACGGCAAGGGAACCGGTGCTTTGAAAGCCGGACTTTGGCGTTATTTTAAAAAGGATCCCCGCATTCGTTCTTTCCGTCTTGGCCTATACGGAGAAGGGGACGGAGGCGT
>JAZNRO010000032.1:0-7417 GCA_045590715.1 Eubacteriales bacterium
CTTCACCGTTGAGGTGGAGCGCTCCCTGATGGTGCTTGACGGTGCAGTAGCCGTCTTCTGTGCCAAGGGTGGTGTCGAGCCCCAGTCTGAAACCGTATGGCGTCAGGCTACCAAGTATAACGTACCCCGTCTTGCTTACGTAAACAAGATGGATATTGGTGGAGCAAACTTCTACAGAGTAGTTTCCCAGATCCACGAAAGACTGAAAGCAAACGCTGTTCCGATTCAGCTTCCTATCGGTGCTGAAGACGAATTCAAGGGCCTTGTTGACCTTGTAAAGATGCGTGCTTTCATTTACACCAACAATGACGGTACCGACATTCAGGAAGAAGACATTCCCGCAGATCTTCAGGATAAGGCAGAGGAATACAGAACTCAGCTTCTGGAAGCCGTTGCTGAAAGCGACGATGCCCTGTTTGAGAAATATCTCGAGGGTGAAGAACTGACGGAAGAAGAAATCCACACCGCTATCCGTGCTACCACCATTGCCGGCAAGATGATCCCCGTACTTTGCGGTACTTCTTATCGTAACAAGGGTGTTCAGAAGCTTCTGGATGCGATCGTTGAATATCTTCCTTCTCCCTTGGACGTTCCCGCCATCACCGGAACCCTTCCGGATTCCGATACCGAGGAAGAGCGTCCCTCCAGCGAAGATGCACCTTTTGCAGCGCTGGCATTCAAGATTGCAACCGACCCCTTCGTAGGTCGTTTGTGCTTCGTTCGTGTTTATTCCGGCTGTGTTGCATCCGGTTCTACCGTTTACAACGCAGTAAAGGGTAAGCGCGAAAGACTTGGCCGTATCGTTCTGATGCACGCCAACCACAGAGAAGACGCTGATATGATCTACGCCGGCGATATCGCTGCCGTAATCGGTGTAAAATACACCACCACTGGTGACACTCTCTGTGACGAGAAGAACCCCATTATTCTGGAATCTATGGACTTCCCGGAACCTGTTATCCGCGTTGCCATTGAGCCCAAGACCAAAGCCGGTCAGGAAAAGATGGGTATCGCCCTTCAGAAACTTGCAGAAGAAGACCCCACCTTCAAGGTATCCACCGATGAAGAAACCGGTCAGACTATCATCGCAGGTATGGGCGAACTTCACCTTGAAATTATCGTTGATAGACTTCTCCGCGAATTCCGTGTGGAAGCAAACGTTGGTAAGCCTCAGGTTGCTTACCGCGAAACCATCCGCAAGGAAGCTACCGTTGATGTGAAATACGCTCGTCAGTCCGGCGGTAAGGGCCAGTATGCTCACGTTAAGATGACCATCGAACCCAACGAACCCGGCAAGGGCTATGAATTCATCAATAAGGTAGTAGGCGGTGCCATTCCCAAGGAATATCTGCCCGCAGTGGACGCAGGTATCCGCGGCGCTATGGAGAGCGGTGTCGTTGCAGGTTACAACGTAGTAGACACCAAGGTAACCGTATTCGACGGTTCCTACCACGAAGTGGACTCTTCCGAAATGGCGTTCAAGATCTGTGGTTCTATGGCTTTCAAGGAAGCAATGAGAAAAGCAGATCCTACCATTACCGAGCCGATCATGAAGGTCGTTATTGTTACTCCCGATGATTACATGGGCGATGTTATCGGTAACATCAACCAGCGTCGTGGTAACGTGCTTGGTATGGAAGCAGTTGGCGGCGGCCAGCAGATCAACTGTGAAGTTCCCTTGGGTGAAATGTTCGGTTATGCTACCGACCTTCGTTCCAAGACTCAGGGCCGCGGTGTTTACACCATGGAACCTGATCACTATGCTGAAGTTCCCGTATCCATTCAGCAGCAGATCATTAAGAAGTCTGCAAACTAATTTAAACTAAAAAAATCATTTTAAAAAAGATTTTTAGGAGGAATTTACAATGGCAAAGGCAAAATTTGAAAGAAACAAACCCCATGTAAACATTGGTACCATTGGTCACGTTGACCACGGTAAGACCACTCTTACCGCTGCTATCACCAAGACCCTTTCTCTCGGCAACGCAAACATCGAATCCCTGGCATATGACCAGATCGATAACGCTCCCGAAGAAAAAGCAAGAGGTATCACGACCAACACCAGACACGTAGAATACGAAACCGAGAACCGTCACTACGCTCACGTTGACTGCCCCGGCCACGCTGACTACGTTAAGAACATGATCACCGGTGCTGCTCAGATGGACGGCGCTATTCTCGTAGTAGCTGCTACCGACGGTCCTCTCCAGCAGACCCACGAGCACATCCTGCTCGCTCGTCAGGTAGGCGTTCCCGCAATCGTTGTATTCATGAACAAGTGCGACATGGTTGACGATGACGAACTGCTCGAACTGGTTGAAATGGAAATCAGAGATCTGCTCTCCAAGCACGACTTCCCCGGCGATGATCTTCCCATCGTTCGCGGTTCCGCTAGAGACGCTCTCGAATCTGCTAACACCGATCCTTCTGCTCCCGAATACGCTCCCATCCTTGAGCTCATGGCAGCAGTTGACTCCTACATTCCCACTCCCGACCGTAAGGCTGACCAGCCCTTCCTGATGCCTGTAGAAGACGTATTCTCCATCACCGGTCGTGGTACCGTTGCTACCGGTAGAGTAGAACGTGGCCAGCTGAAGATGGGCGACGAAATCGAAATCGTAGGTCTGAAAGAAACCAAAAAGAGTGTTGTTACCGGTATCGAAATGTTCCGTAAGCTGCTCGACTATGCTGAAGCAGGCGACAACGTAGGTGTTCTTCTCCGCGGTGTAGACAAGAAAGAAATCGAAAGAGGACAGGTTCTTGCTAAACCCGGTTCCATCAATCCTCACACCAAGTTCGTTGGTCAGGTTTACGTTCTTACCGAGAAGGAAGGCGGCCGTCATACTCCTTTCTTCAACAACTACAGACCTCAGTTCTACTTCAGAACTACCGACGTTACCGGTGTTATCAGCCTTCCCGCTGACGTTGAGATGTGCGCACCCGGCGACAACGTAGATATGAACGTTGAGCTGATCGCTCCCATCGCTATCGAAAAGGGTCTCCGCTTCGCTATCCGTGAAGGCGGTAGAACCGTTGGTTCCGGTGTTGTTACCGAGATCATTGGCTAATTCAATATTGATCTTCAGGGGGTGGTGAGATTCCACACCGGTGGTTAAAGTCCACGAGCGCAAGCTGAACGGGTGAAATTCCTGTACCGACGGTATAGTCCGGATGAAAGAAGATCGCATCGTAACTTTTGTTGCGTATATTTGCGCCCCTGCATATTTTTGCAGGGGCGTTTCTTTTTGGAGAAATTATGAAAAATCGCGAATGGATCAAAAGAATAGCAAAAATTGCAGTCATCTCGGCACTGGCAGGGATTTTAAACCTCTTTACTCTGCCATTGCCGTTTTTCCCGCCTTTTTATGAGATGGATATTTCGGACGTGATCATTTTAATCGGTGGGTTCCATATGGGGCCCATGGCTGCCGTGGTGATGGAAGCCATTAAGCAGCTCATTAACCTTTCCGTCAACGGTACCGTAACCGCCTTCGTAGGGGAACTTGCCAATTTCCTGATGGGAGTAGCTTTTGTTTTCCCGGCGGCTTTTCTGTACAAAAGAAAGAAGAATTTTCCCAGGGCTCTCGTAGGCATGGGACTGGGACTTTTGTCTACGGTTCTGGTTTCCGCAGTATTAAATTATTTCGTTCTGATTCCGCTTTACGCCAAAGCCTTCGGCTTTGAAGCGGTAATGAAAATGGCCCAGGGAGCGATTCCGGCGATTTCCGATCTGAAGACACTGATCCTGTTTGCAACGGTTCCTTTTAATCTTTTAAAAGGCCTTGTTTGCGTAGTTTTGACTACTCTTTTATATAAGAGAGTGTCACCGCTTTTGAAGAAATGGTGAATAAAAAAAGACTCATTTGAGTCTTTTTTTATTTTTCTCTTGACAAATGTGTTTTCTTTGGTATAATAATCGGGTGTAAAGAAAAAATATTTACAGATAAACGGAGGGAGAGCCATGTTTGAAAAAGACTTGTCCCTGTCCCTTCTTTACGATCTGTATGGACCGCTTCTTTCGGAAAAGAAGAGGGAAGCCTTTGAAGGATACTATCTTTCCGATCTATCCCTTTCTGAGATCGCGGCGGAAACCGGCACCAGCCGTCAGGCGGTGCGGGATCTGATCGCCCGGACTTCCTCGGAACTAATGCAGTGCGAGGAAAAACTGGGCCTTTTGGCGAAGAGAAAGAAACTGAATTCCTTTTGCGACGAGCTTGAAAAAAGTTTTGGCGATTTAGGAGAAACGGGAGAGAAAATCAGGGAAATCTTATAGGAGGGCATATATGTTTCAGAGCTTGATGGACAAAATGGCCACGGCTTTCCAGTCTTTTAAGAACAAAGGAAAGCTGACCCCTGCCGACGTAAAGGTGGGAATGCGCCAGATCAAGCTGGCTCTTCTGGAAGCGGACGTAAACTTTAAAGTTGTAAAAGAATTTGTAGGTCGCGTCAGCGAACGCGCGGTAGGTAGTGAAGTACTGGAAAGCCTTCTTCCTCATCAGCAGATCGTGAAGATCGTGCGGGAAGAACTGGTTTCCATTATGGGAGAAAAGAACGAAAAGCTGGTGATCTCCTCAAAGCCTCCTACGGTTGTGATGATGTGCGGCCTGCAGGGTAGCGGTAAAACCACTCACTCTGCAAAACTTGCAAAATATATGAAGAACCAGGGCAAGCGTCCTCTTCTGGTAGCCTGCGACGTGTACCGTCCTGCGGCTATTACCCAGCTGAAAGTGGTTGGGGAGCAGGTAGGAGCCCCGGTATTTTCCATTGAGGGTTGTACCGACGTCGTAAAAATTGCAAAAGAAGGCGTAAAGTACGCAGAAAACAACGCTTTTGATCTTGTGATCCTGGATACCGCCGGCCGTCTTCACATTGATGAAGAACTGATGGCGGAACTGAAAGAAGTGAAAGAGGTCACAAGTCCTACCGAGATCCTTTTGGTAGTAGACGCTATGACCGGTCAGGACGCGGTGAACGTAGCGGAAAGCTTCAATGAGCTTCTGGATATCACCGGTGTGATTTTGACAAAGCTTGACGGCGATACCCGAGGCGGCGCGGCATTATCCGTTCGCTTCGTTACGGGAAAACCCATTAAGTTTATCGGTGTAGGAGAAAAGCTGGATCAGATCGAGCCTTTCCACCCGGACCGTATGGCCAGCCGAATTATCGGTATGGGCGACGTTTTGACCTTGATCGACAAGGCGGAAGCCGCTTTTGACGAAAAGAAAGCCCGCGAGATGGAGCAGAAACTTCGTCAGAATGCTTTTACCCTGGAAGATTATATGGAACAGTTCGATCAGCTCAAGAATATGGGATCACTGGAGCAGATCATGAGTATGATCCCCGGTATGAAGCCCGGCGCATTGAAAGATGCAAATTTTGACGAAAAACAGATCGACCGCACCAAGGCCATTATTCAGTCAATGACCCCTGCGGAACGGCAAAAGCCCGATATCATCAACGCTTCCCGCCGCCGTCGCATTGCCGCCGGTTGCGGACAAACGGTAGAAGAAGTCAATAAGCTTCTCCGTCAGTACGAAGCCATGAATAAGATGATGAAACAGCTGAATCGTAATAAGGGCAAATTTGGTAGAATGAAATTTCCGTTTTAACGGAGTTTAAAAGTATTTGAAGGAGGTGAAATCATGGCAGTAAAGATCAGACTTAGAAGAATGGGTGCAAAGAAAGCTCCTTTCTATCGTGTTGTTGTTGCAGATTCCCGTTATCCCCGCGATGGTAGATTCATTGAAGAAATCGGTACTTACAACCCCCTTATGGATCCCCCCGCAATCAACATTGACGTAGAAGCAGCTAAGAAGTGGATCGGCAACGGCGCTCAGCCCACCGAAACCGCAAAGAGCATTCTGAAAAAGAGCGGCGTCATCGAATAAGGAGACAGTATGAAACAGATTCTCACTGATATCGCCAAGGCGCTGGTTTCGAAGCCCGAAGAGGTAGTCGTAGCACAGAGAATGGATGGAAACGTTCTCCATCTGGAACTCAGCGTGGCGCCTGAAGATATGGGTAAAGTCATCGGCAAGCAGGGCAGAATCGCAAAAGCGATCCGCTCCGTTATGAAAGCTTGCGCTACAAAAGAAAACGTGAAGGTTATGGTGGATATCATCTAAGCCTTCATAAAAACAGACAGGGAAATTTCCCTGTCTGTTTTTATTTTTTTTCTCTTGAACCCTTTTTGGAAAAAGGGTTCAAACTCCCAAAAACTTTTCCTATATATAATATGTCTATATTTAAAGTCAAAGTTTTTCTTTGCGGAAAGGGAAAAAAAGTGATGTTATCACTTTTTTGATGCTTTTCGACCGCCGATACCCGGTTTTGAACGACCGAATGGGAGGAACAAAACCACGGTATCAAGGAGTTCTACTTTCTTTTTCCCAAAAAGAAAAGTACGGTCTTTGTTTGCTTTCTTTAAAAAATATTATTTTAAAAGTACAGTTTTTCTTTGCTTACTTTCTTTAAAAAATATTATTTTAATAGTACAGTTTTTCTTTGCCTACTTTCTTTTTTCCAAAAAGAAAGTAGGGGGAGAAAACTTAATAGGAACCAGTAGAAGGAGAAAAGGGGACAGATCTGCCCTAAAAGATGAAAAGGCTGATCGGAGTAGTCCCAAACGGAAAGGCCCAGAAGGATGTTGACAAGTACCCCGCATAAAAACTCCAGCTGGGTGATGATAACAGCAGAAAGAAAGGCCTTCAGGATCAAACGTCCCGGACCAAGAGCAGAGTGAACCAGAAAAATGGCGCATAAACAGAGGCCACCCAGGATCGCCATGGAAAAATGACTGTATCCCCGGTATAAAATTTCAATTATGGGATAGAGAATTGCCCCAAATAGGAAAAAGAAGGGCAGTTTTGAAAGAACTTTCTTCATAAAATCTCCATTTCTTGTGCAGTATAGGGAATATTTTTCTCTATTTTTCGAAAAAAACACGAATTTTCCCGGGAAAAATGTGGGATTTTAAAGAGAAAATGTAAATATTTTTTGAATTCTTCCAAATTGTGTTGTGTTTTTTTCTACTATTATGTATAATGATATCCGGCTTTGATGTGCTGTGAAGCGGGAGGTTGCTGCGTAATCCGCAGGTTTTTCCGTGGAGTATGTCCGGATATCGGGCGAAAGCGAGCTTATGCTGCTTTCTCCGCCTGAGGCATCCGCCTGAGGCGGAGTTGTTTACTGAGGGTGAAAAGAAACACCCGAACGCGTACACAGTTAAGCTTGCGCTTCCCATCAAAGCAAATCATGCTACCACTTGCGGGTAAGCAAATATTTTAAGGAGGCAAAAAATGGCAAAGAACGAAAAGATTCGCATCAGACTGAAGGCCTATGATCACACGATCATCGACCAGAGTGCGGAGAAAATTGTAGAAACTGCAAAGCGTCAGGGTTCTAAGGTGTCCGGTCC
>JAZNRO010000033.1:0-3313 GCA_045590715.1 Eubacteriales bacterium
TACGCCGTGCTTTTTGTCTGCATTTTCGGCTTTGTTTCCGCCGGCGCCTTCGTCTTTACAAAGCTCTACGACTATTACCGCTCTTACGTAGTCTACTCCGGCCTGCAGGAATTGGTTTTATCCGAAGACTTTTTCCAGGACGAGTATCTGAAAAAGACCACCGCCGCTGCCATTTCCAAAACGCCTCTTAGCATTTTAAACGGAGAGGTGACGCGGGAGGAAGAAGAGCAGGGCGTCTTCAGTGAAGCTCAGCAGAACCTGGTCAATAAAATCGGTCAGCTGAAGAACATTAACGAAGATACGGTAGGCTGGATCAAAATTGACGGAACCGTAGTCAATTACCCCGTAGTATGGTCAGAGCTGAAAAACTATTATCTCCACCGGGATTTCTACGGCAAAAATCTTTCCGGCGGTACCATTTACGTGGACGAGCGAAACGATAAGGAGATCACCCTGAACCGCAACACGGTAATCTACGGTCACAATATGACCGACGGCAGTATGTTTGCCTCCATTCACGATTTTGCAAACGCCTCCACCTTCTCCAACGCAAAAATTGAGATCACCACCGAGGAAGGCGTATTTATCTATACCCCCTTCTCCGTACACGAATCCGACGCTTACGACAATTATTTTGAAACCAATTTCGTGTCCGACGAAGACTTTGTAAACTTCTGTGAGCAGATGAAATTTATTTCCATCTACGAAACGGATTTTGAATTTGATAAGGATTCCCGCATCATTACCTTGTCCACCTGCGGCAAGGACGAACGGGAGAAAAACGACCGTTTTGCCGTTCACGCGGTACTAACGAAGGTAATCCGATAAGAAAACTTTGCCGAAAGTTATCATATGTTCAGAAATTTTCGGTTAAAATGTTGCAATTCATCTTATTTTTATTAAAAGACTTGACACATTTATTTTAGAGTGCTATAATGACAGTTGGTAATAATCGTAAAGAGGTACTTATGACCATTTGCAAAGACCTGGATTTTGAAGAGCTTTCCCCCGCCTTTTCTGACGATACGGTCCGCCGTGCCGCCGGGGGTGACGAAAGTGCCTTCAGCCAGCTTGCAAGCGCCTTTCAGCCGGTGATCGCCCGTGTGATCTCCTCTTTCTCCCTGCCGGAAGCAGACCGAAGTGATCTGTCCCAGGAAGGGCTGATCGGTCTTTATAAGGCCGTACTTCTTTACAACCCGGATCTGGCTTCTTTCTCTACCTTCGCTACCGTATGTATCCGCAGCGGTATTATGGAAGGGATGCGCAAATACCAGAAAGAAAACAGAAAGATCGATACGGACCTGGTAAGTCAGGAGTACCCCTCTGATACCGCCCTTTCCCCGGAACGCATTTTTTTAGGGAAAGAGGCTCTTTCGGGACTTCTTTTAAAACTGGACAGTGCCCTTTCCCCCTTGGAAAGAAAGGTGCTGGGTCTGCATCTGGACGGGAAAACCAATCCCGAAATCGGCGAGATTTTGGGAAAGGACACCAAAAGCGTGGAGAATACCCTTTTCCGTCTGCGGAAAAAACTCTCCGCTCTGTCCTAAAATCAATATGTCAATATGCCCGAGTAGCTTAAAGAGAGCGTTTTGATCGCATGATCGAAAAGGGTGACGGTGCAAGTCCGTTCTGGGCAAAAATATAAAAAGAGGTATAGCAAATGTACGAAGACAAGACACTGGTATGCAAGGACTGTGGCAACGAATTCGTATTCACCGCAGGTGAACAGGAATTCTACGCTGAAAAAGGTTTCCAGAACGAACCCCAGAGATGCAAACCCTGCAGAGATGCCAAGAAAAATGCTTCCAGACAGGCAAGAGAGTACTTCACTACTACTTGCGCTAACTGCGGCGGCGAAGCAAAGGTTCCCTTCCAGCCCACCAGCGATCGCCCTGTTTACTGCAGCGATTGCTTCGCAGCAATGAAAGAAGAGAACAACTAATTTCTTCAAAAAAAGAACTGCCTTTTGGCAGTTCTTTTTTTATTTTTCTTTTTTTGCACACTTGGGGCAAAGACCGTAAAACTCTACGTGCCGGTCCGAAACCTTGTAGCCGGATTCTTTTTCCAAAGAAGAAATGGCTTCCTTGGGAAAAGGCGCATCGTAAATATCGTTACAATTTGTGCAGATAATGTGGCAGTGGCCTTCCTGGGCACCGTCAAAATGATCTTCCGTTCCTACGTGAATGCGAAGGATCAGCCCCTCGTCGGCGGCATTATTTAACACCCGGTAGACCGTTGCCCTGGAAAGGCTGGGGAACTTTTCTTTCAGGTCCTCGTACATCTGGGTAGCGGAGGGGTGATCGCGGCGGGAGGAAAGCAAGGAGAAAATCGCCTGCTTCTGGGCAGTATTTCGTTTTTGCACGGTGTTTCCTCTCTTTCTTATTAGGATTTATTATCATTATAACCGATTTTGTTCTACTCGTCAAGGAATTTGTATCCCTCTTGACAAAAGTTTTTTTCTGTACTAAAATAGGTAGGTAAATGCGTGGAAAAAGAGTGCCTTGCACAAAGTCTTTCCCCCAGAGAGTGACCGCCACCGGCTGAAAGCGGTTACGGAGAGCGTGCAGGAGCGGTTCGCTTTGGAGCACGGCAGGTGAAAAAAGTAGTCTGCTGCGGTTTGCCCCGTTACAGGCTTTTTGAGTTGCCGGATTTTTTATCCGGAAATTCAGGTGGTATCGCGAAGCAATATGCTCCCGTCCTGAAACGGCGGGAGCTTTTTTTATTTCTTAAAAGAAAGGAAATGGATATGCAAGAAAAACTGGAACAAATCCGCAGCGAAATTCTTGCCGGGATCGAAAATTTTGATTCTTCCCGTGCGCTTTATGAATTCCGCAAGACCTTCCTGGATAATAAGGAAGGAAAAATTTCCCAGCTGATGAAGGGACTGAAGGACGTTCCCAAGGAAGACCGTCCCAGCGTGGGAAAAGCCATCAACGAAGTAAAGGAATGGGCTCTGACCCTCTTTGAAGAAACGGATAAAAAGATCCACAAGCTGGAGCTGGAAAAGAAAAACGCCGCCGAGGCCATTGACGTGACCCAGCCTGCGAAAAATCAGTCCTTCGGCTCTCTCCACCCCAATACCCTGGTGCAGAATGAACTGATCGACATTTTCACCTCTATGGGCTTTGAAATTTTTGAAGGCAGTGAGATCGAAACCGATTACTATAACTTCACTGCTTTAAATACTCCCGAAGATCACCCGGCCAGAGATATGCAGGACACCTTCTATCTCTCTCCCGGCTTCCTTCTCCGCACCCAGACCAGTGCGGGTCAGATCCACGTAATGGAAAAATCCACGCCCCCCATCAAGATC
>JAZNRO010000034.1:0-15559 GCA_045590715.1 Eubacteriales bacterium
GCGCTCCGGAAGAAGCCGGCGACGAATACGTAGCCGATCACGCAGGCGGGGAAGAAGTCACCCGTGATTACATTGCCATTCACGACGGTGATGAAGAAAAGACCAAAGAATACGCCGGCACCTTTACCGCGGAAGACGTACTGGCGGGACAAGATCTGGAAACCAGAGTGGACCTTCCCCCTGTCGTGGATGAATTTAACGCGGCAAGCTCCGACACGGACGATCTTTACAGCGATACCTACGAGGAACTGGAACAGAAAAAAGCGCCGAAAACCATTCTCCCGGAAGAGTATACCGCGCCGGATCAGTACGACGAATTTGCAGAGCATCTGCGTTCAAAAAACTTCCGCAATCTCTGCACCGCTCTCTGGAGTTTTCTGGCTTTCCTTCTGCTGGTTTACCTGGAAAGCGCTACCTTCTCAAAGCTTTATCACCCCGTTTTCTTAAAGCCCGGCGGAATGTACAATATCATCTATCTCTTAGTTGATATTCAGCTGATCTTTATTTCCGCTCTTTTGATCCTCCCCTCTTTGGGCGACGGTCTGAAAACCCTATTTAGAGGGAAGCCCAACCGAAACAGCGTTGTCTTTTTCGTTCATCTCTTCCCCGCTATCCACGCTTTGGTTTTGCTTCTCACCAGCACCAAGGAATATCCCCTTTTCGGTTCGCTGGCCGGCCTTTTTGCATTCCTTGCCGCTACGGCAAACTTCCTGGATTCCAAGCGTCTTTACCGCACCTTCCGCGTTTGCGCAAGAAAAGGCGACAAATTCGTTGCAAAGAAAGTGGGCGCTGACAGTCCCGAAGGGGAAACCTTCCGGGAACAGCTGGAAGGCGAGCCCAGTTTCTTCTCCATTCAGAAGGCATCTTTTGTAGAAAACTTCTTTGAAAGAAGCAAAATGCAGGGCAAAGTGGAATCTTCCTTTGCCTGGGTTCTGTTCCTGGCAGGTCTTGCCTCTCTTGCCTTTGGTATTTACTCCTGGTGGAAGGAACCGAATCTGGCCAGTGCCGTAACCGGTTTTATGACCATGGCAGCCATGACCTTCCCCCTTTCCTGTATCTTTACCATTTCTCTTCCCTTCTCTCACATTTCCGCAAAAGCAGAGAGAAGCGGTGCTGCCATTATCAGCACTGCCGCTGCAGAGGAATACGCCGCAGCAGACGTGGTTTCCTTCACGGATAAGGAGATCTTCCCGCCCAAGAGCGTGAAGGTGACTACCATCCGCACCTACGGAAGCACCCGTATTGACAAAGCGATCCTCTATGCCGCTATGATCTTTCAGAAACTGGGCGGTCCTCTTTCCGAAGTGTTTAAGAAAACCATCTCCGGCGTATGCCAGGAGCTGTCCGAAGATTTTGATTTCCTGGAGATCACCGCAGACGGTATGTGCGCCAAGATCGACGAGATGGACATCTTTGTAGGAAACAAGGACTATCTCCTCTCCTACGATTTCGGCTACACCAAAGACGAACAGGACGCTGCTTTCGAGGCCAAGCACGGCAAGATCATGTATATGGTCATCGGCGGTGAACTGGCGGCCAAATTCTATATCCGTTACTGCATCAGCAAACAGTTTAAGAAAACCGTTCTTTCCCTTTACCGCTCCGGCATCTGCCCGGCAGTAAAGACCTGCGACCCCAACATTGACACGGAACTGTTCCGCACCCTTCTTCAGAATAAGAAGATCCCCGCCGGCATCATCAAGAGCTGTGAAGCCATGAAAGATGCGCCGGTGGCAGAAACCAGTGACAGCGGCGTTGTCTGCGTTTCTTCTATTGCAAAACTTTTGCAGACCTTCTCCCTGTGCGAAGCCCTCCGTCACTTAATGCGGGCCAACGTGATCATGAAACTCCTTTCCTTGGTACTGGGTGCCGGAATCGTGGTATTCCTCTTCTCCATTGAATCCCTTACCAAAGTAAACGGACTTTTCGCTTTGATCTATCAGCTTTTGTGGATCATTCCGGTCACAATTCCTTCTCTTACTGAATAGAATAAAAAACAAGTGCCGTTTTCCGGCACTTGATATCCACCCTTAGCGCAACTGGATAGAGCATCAGATTCCGATTCTGAAGGTTGGGCGTTCGAACCTCCTGGGGTGGTCCAGAAAAAGACCTTGTTGAAAAACAAGGTCTTTTTCAACTAAATCCACCCTTTCGGGTGGGCAAAATATTGCTTCGCAATGTGAAATTCGAGCAAGGGTCCGGTGAAATCGCCGCGACGATGGGTGGATTTGATTTCATATTTTGCCGAAAAGCAAAATATTTCATCCAAAACTTGTTTTGGATTTCATCGTGAGCATCAAGCAAACGATTTCACCATAAATATGTAAGAGTTCAAACATATAGGTCAAAAATTCAAAAGGGATCAAATTTGTTCGACCCTTCCAAAAAAATAAGACAGTCTTCTGACTGTCTTATTTTTATCCAAGCAGAAGACTTGTTTTCTTTTAGGGCAAGATCTCTTCTGCCAGTTCCGACATCATACGGGGACAAGTACGGCTTTTTACAAGTAAACTGTAAAAGCCTTCCGCAAAAACCCGTTCCTCCTCGGAAAACACCAGGGTTTCCTTCCAGATCAGAACCCCTTTTTCCTCCTCTTCCCCCAAAAGATAAATTCTTCCTTCTTCTTCCAGAAGAAAATATCGGCAACAAAGTTTCCCAAAATGAAAAGAGCCCTTCAAGATCTCTTTTTTATCCTTCATTTTTTACGGCTCCCTTCCTGTCGTTTTTTGTCAGTATATCCCTTTTTTTGGAAAATGCAAGGGAGCTTTTTTCCCCGTTTTCTAACGGTTTTGGTAATATTGCGAAAAGGAGTTTACAAGAAAACAAATCTTGTCTTAAAATATGTCTTTTCTTCTAAAAAAGGACCCATATTTAATTTTTTGTAAATTTGCCTCTTTCTCTCCATTCTTATTTTTTTCACGGAAAAAGAATATTTTTCTTTTTTATTCTTTATTTTCCGCAAAATATACAAAAAATAATCATTTTCATCAAATGTTACAAAATGCATTTTTTTCATTGAAATTTGACAAAAAGACTCTCTGCCCTTTATAATAAAATCAGAAAAGATAAGGGGGATTTTTATGGCAAGAATTCTTGTAGAATTATATTCGAGAAGAACACCGGAAAACCTGATATCACTGCTGAACGAAGCCTTTGACCGCGTTTTCTTTTTGTGTTTTGAGAATATCTGCTGTCCTTCCGATTTAGAGAAGGAAGAAATCGAAAAAATTCTTTTATGCCTGCAAAAGATCACTCCTTCTTTTATTGAAATCCCGGAAAGCAGTATTGACCGTGCCCTTTCCGCCTTTTCCAAAATCTACAGAGAAGAAAACACTTACGAAATTGATATTACCGGCGGGGATGAGATCTTTATCGCGGCGGCGGGAATCTTTCAGGCAAGAGCAAAGGAAGGCACCGTCTTTCTCCATAAATACGACGTGAAAAAGGGAGAGAAACTATTTTGCTACCCAAATTCCCTATCCGGCGGAAAGCCTCTGCCTTGTCACCTTTCCGTCCCTCAATTTCTTTCTCTTGGCGGAAATCCTCCTCTTTCCGCGCCCCAATACTCTTTTTCTCAAGGCTCCCTTGAAAAAGAAATATTACGGCTCTGGAAAGCGGTAAAAGGGAATTTAAAAGAATGGAACCGTTTCTGTTCTCTTTCCTCCGACCCCCGGGAAGAGCGCCCCAGCATTTATCAAAAGCTTTTGGACAGTGATAAAAGCAATCGTACCTACCGCATCATTTCCGATAAGCTGAAAAAAGCAGGGATCTTAAGCAGAGAACGCTTTACCAAAGTAGGCGGACGGGAGATGGCCGAGTTTTCTCTGGATATTCCCAAGGAAGTGGAATTTCTCTATGATAAAGCCGGGTCGTTGTTGGAATTATACGGGGCTCTCGCCGCATCCAAGTCCGGCAGTTTTCATGATATCCGAGTAGGCGTTCACCTGGATTGGGACGGGAAAGAGGCCGCCCCTGATGCCCCCGATCCCCGCAACGAAGTTGATCTGTTTCTGATGCACCGGAATCTGCCGGTTTTGGTAAGCTGTAAAAATACCATACCGGAAAACGAGCATTTATATGAAATTATGATCATGGCAAAGCACTACGGCGGTATTTTTGCCACTCCCATACTCTTCAGCTCCGGCCGTGCTTCCGTGACCTGCCGGAAACGGGCAAAGGAAATGGGGATCATTCTCATTGACAACGTATCCACCCTGTCTTTCGGTGCCATCTCCGAAAGATTTCAAAAAGAATTTCCAATGGAATAAAAAAGGAAGACGAAACGTCTTCCTTTTCCTTTTTCCAAAAACTTTCTTTTAAAGATTCCGGCGGTATATTTACAATAATAAAAAAATATGATATACTTTTATTAATATTTGCTGGGCCAAAAAAAAGAAGACACCAAAAAGGTGTCTTCCTGGCGCGTTGTAAGGGACTCGAACCCCTGACCTACTGGTTCGTAGCCAGTCACTCTATCCAGCTGAGCTAACAACGCGTGTTCTTTGGAACGCCAGTTATTCTATCACATTCGGATTTTTTTGTCAAGACATATTTGACATAAAAAATCAATTTCAAAGGAAAACGTATGAACCATCAAAAATTACCCCTGCCACCCGAAGTTTGGGAGGCAATCGGGCGCCTGGATAAGGCCGGTTATGAAACCTGGCTGGTCGGAGGCGTTCGGGATCTTCTGCTTCGCCGGGAAGTAAACGACTGGGATCTGACTACCAGTTGCCCTCCGGAAGAGATCAAACGCATTTTTGCAGACAAAAGTCTAAACTGTATGGGAGAGCGTTTCGGCACCGTTTCCGTTCATTTCGACTCCCAGATCCTGGATATCACCACCTTCCGGAAGGAAGGAGGCTACGAGGATCACCGTCACCCTTCAAGCGTTCAGTTTACTACCAATCTGTTTGAAGATCTAAAGCGCCGTGACTTTACCGTCAACGCGGTAGTATACCACCCGGAAAAGGGATTTCGCGATTTCTTCTGCGGAATCCGGGATATGAAAAAAAGGCTCATCCGCGCCATCGGAGATGCAGACGAGCGTTTCCGCCAGGACGCCGTACGGATCCTGCGGGCTCTGCGTTTTTCCGCGGTGCTGGGCTTTGACATTGAAGAGAAGACCAAAAGCGCCATCCATCGGAACAAAGACCTTCTTTTAACCATTGCCCCGGAAAGAGTACTTCCGGAATTTACCCGGATGCTCTGCGGCAGAAATATCCGCTACGTTTTAACGGAATTTTCCGACGTGATCGGGGTCCTGATCCCGGAGCTTCTGCCTTGCATCGGCTTTTCCCAGCGCTCCCCCTTCCACCAGTACGACGTATGGCAGCACAACGTTCACGCGGTGGCCTACTCCGATCCGGTACCGGAGATCCGTCTGACCCTCTTTTTCCACGATATTTCAAAACCCGGCTGTCTTACCGTTGATGAAACGGGCAGGGGCCATTTCTACTCCCATCCGAAAAAGAGTGCCAAGATCGCAAAAACGGTAATGGAAAGAATGAAATTCCCTGCAAAACTCACGGAGCTTGTTTCCCTGCTGGTCCATCACCACGACTCCCACCCCCAGAACAGAAGCGACGTGAAAAAGCTTCTTTTTGCCGTAGGGGAAAGCAACTTCTTCCTGCTCCTTCGGGTAATGGAAGCCGACACCCTGGCCCACAGCAAATGGACCATCAAAAAAAGGCTTCTGCAGGTGCAGAAACTAAAAGAACTGGGAGAAGATATTTTAAAGAGCGGCGAATGCTATTCTTTAAAGCAGCTGGCCATTACGGGAGACGACCTGAGGGAGCTTGGTTTTTCCGGCCCCGTTATCGGTCAAAAACTCCAGTTTGCCTTGCAAAACGTCATTTCCGGCAAGTGGGAAAACCGCAAGGAATTACTCCTTTGTGAACTGAACAAAAATAATTGGTAAATTTAGTAAAACCCGTTGACAAAAATATTTTTTGTCGTTATAATAAACTACTGTCGATATCCTTGAGGAAAAGTAAAAATGATCAACCAAACCGAAACCAATTTTCTTGACATTTCAAAGCTTCTTTCCGGTGAAACGGATAAAATAGACTTTGACCTGGGGCCTTTGCCCTTCCCTGAGGGAAACGAGGAGATCTCGGTGTCATCCCTTACTTTTTCCGGTGTAGCAAAAGACGTTTCCGGATTCCCACGACTTATCGGCAAAGTCTGCGGCACCTTTTGTGCGCCTTGCGGTCGTTGCCTTGCTCCGGTCAAAGAGGAGTTTGCAATCGAGATCGATTTCTCCGTTGTTACCTCTGATACCCAGTCCGAAGAAGAAACCGTTTTAGCCCAAGGACAGAAGATCGATTTAGGTTCCCTGGCAGTGGAGACCGTTCTTTTAAACCTGCCTTTAAGACTTCTTTGCAAGGAAGACTGCAAAGGCCTTTGCCCCAAATGCGGCAAAGATTTAAACGGCGGTGACTGCGGGTGTGACCACAAGGAAATTGATCCCCGGCTTCAAGGACTGGCGGACTTTTTCAAAAACAAATAAAACTATTAACGGTGTAATAAAGAATCAGGAGGTGCGACAATGGCAGTACCGAAGCGTAAAACATCGAAAGCAAGAAGAGATTCCAGACGTTCCAGCGTATGGAAACTGACTCCCCCCACTCTGGAAAAGTGCCCCAACTGCGGTGCTTACAATCTCCATAACAGAGTTTGCTCCGAGTGCGGACAGAAAGACGGCAAAGAAGTCATCCAGATGAAAGACTAATTTGCGCTCATCTCGTATATTAGTCTCCGCTTCATAGCGGAGACTATATCATTATATGAGGCACAGAAAGATATGTCTTTGGCATTGCCTTTCAGGCACCAGTGCCCAAGATATATCTTTTTTTCATTTTTCGGGAAAGGAGGCCGAATATGGTAGAAATCAAGGGCGTAGAAGTCTCTTCCCCTGCGGAAAAGGCAGGGATCCAAGAAGGCGATATGCTCCTTGAAATCGATTCTCACCCCATAAGGGACGTACTGGACTACCGATTTTTTCTGACGGAAGAAAAGATCGAGCTGACTTTGATGCGGGGCGAAGAAACCTTCAAGGTAAAGATCCAAAAAGGCCGTTATGATGATATCGGTCTTGATTTTGAGACCTTTTTAATGGACCAAAAGCGCAGATGCGCAAACAACTGTATTTTCTGCTTTATCGATCAGAATCCTTGCGGGATGCGGGAGACCGTATACTTTAAAGACGATGATACCAGGCTTTCCTTTTTAATGGGTAACTATGTTACCTTAACCAACGTAAGCGATAAGGAACTAAATCGTATCGTTGAGATGCACCTTTCCCCTATCGGCGTATCCGTTCATACTACAAACCCGGACCTTCGGGTGAAAATGCTCGGAAACAAAAGAGCCGGCAAAATCATGGATCAGCTGAAGATCTTAAAAGACGGCGGCACTACCTTAAACTGCCAGATCGTTTGCTGCAGAGGGATCAACGACGGCCCGGAGCTAATCAGAACGGTGCGGGATCTGGAAACGCTCCTGCCTGAGCTTGAAAGCATTGCGGTAGTACCCGCAGGGCTTACCCGCCATCGGGAAGGTCTTCCCCTCATCACCCCTTATGACAAGGCTTCTGCCAGCGAGATCCTCTCTATCGTAGAAGAATTCCAAAAGGAATTTATGGAAAAATACGACCGGAGAATCCTTTTTGCCGCAGATGAATTTTATCTGGCGGCATCCTGTCCCCTTCCGCCGGAAGAAGCCTACGACGGCTTTCCCCAACTGGACAACGGCGTAGGTCTTTTAACCTCTGCCAGAGCAGAGCTTTTGTACGAGATCTCCTACCGCGCCGAAGAAGGCTTGTGGGATGATCTTCCGAGAGAAAAACACACGATTACCTTAATTACCGGTATGGCGGCCAAGGATTTCTTAATTGAGATCTGCCGGGAGATCGAAAAGCATCTTCCCTTCCTGACCTTAAAGGTAAAAGCGGTAAAAAACCGCTTTTTCGGTGAAACCGTTACCGTAGCAGGACTTTTGTGCGGAAAGGATATCCTGGAAGCGGCAAAAGAAGAGAATCCCGAAGTTCTCTTTATCCCTGCCGTATCCCTTCGTCACGAACGGGATCAGTTTTTAGACAATTACACCCTCTCAGAGCTGAAAGAAGATCTTTTATGCCCGGTAGTGGCAGTGGAAAACGGAATCTGTCTTTTGGATGAGATTGAAAATTTGATTTGCGGGAGGTAAATATGGCAAAACCCGTTATCGCCATCGTAGGTCGTCCTAACGTTGGCAAAAGTACTTTCTTTAATAAACTTTCCGGGGAACGGATCTCTATTGTAGACGACGTGCCCGGTGTTACCCGCGACCGCATTTACTATGAAACTGAATGGTGCGGTCGGAAAATGGTCCTCATTGATACCGGCGGTATCGAACCCGGCAGCAATGATATGATCTTATCTCACATTGAACAGCAGGCCTATCTTGCCATGGAAGCGGCAGACGTGATTATCTTTATGACCGAGATCCGCTCCGGCGTTACCGCCGCTGACAGAGAGATCGCCACCATTTTAAAGCGCAGTAAGAAGCCGGTGATCCTGGCAGTGAACAAAGTAGACTCCATCGGTGCTCTGCCTCCGGAATTCTACGAGTTTTACGAGCTGGGCGTAGAAAACGGTCCCTTTGCTCTTTCCTCCATTCACGGAACGGGCTCCGGTGACATTTTAGACGAGGTTCTCCGTCTTTTGGGCCCTGCCGCAGAGGAGGAAGAAGAGGAAGATCTGATCAACGTGGCCGTTATCGGAAAGCCCAATTCCGGCAAGAGCAGTCTGATTAACGCCGTACTGGGTGAAAACCGCGTCATCGTATCCCCAGTAGCCGGCACCACGAGAGACGCCATTGATACCAGAGTGGAAAACGAGCACGGGAAATTTAACTTTATTGATACGGCGGGCATTCGCAGAGCTTCCAAAATTGACGACAGAATTGAAAAATACAGTGTTCTCAGAGCAAAACTTGCCGTAGAGCGAAGCGACGTATGCGTCATTATGGTAGACGCTTTTGAGGGAATTACCAGCCAGGACGCTACCATCGCAGGTCTTGCCCACGAAGCGGGAAAAGCCTGCATTATCTGTATGAACAAGTGGGATCTTCCCGAAAAGGACAACGATTCGGTAAAGAACGCCACCAAGAAGGTTTTTGACATCCTTCCCTTTATGCAGTACGCGCCGGTACTCTTTATTTCCGCAAAAACCGGCCTTCGCATCGATAAGCTTTTTGAACATATCAAATACGTGAATATGCAGGCCTCTACCCGCATCGCAACCGGTATGCTCAACGATATGCTCAACGATGCTACTACCCGCGTTCAGCCCCCCAGCGACAAGGGCAGAAGACTGAAGATCTACTATATGACCCAGGTCAGCGTAAAACCGCCGAAATTCGTTATTTTCTGCAACAGCGAAAAGCTGTTCCACTTCACTTATCTCCGCTATATTGAAAACTGCCTGCGAGAGACCTTTGGCTTTAAAGGCACTCCCATTCAGTTTGTAATCCGCGAGAGAACAAAGGAGGACGCATGAGATACTTTATCACGAATCCCGTTATCCAGACTTTAGGCTTCTTTTTGGACCAGAAGTCTCTTCTCTGGGGCATCGTCTTTGTTTTTGTCATTGCCTTATCTTCCTATCTTTTGGGAAGCATTAACTCCGCCATTATCATTTCCAAGGTTTTTTACGGATATGACATTCGCGACTACGGCTCCGGAAACGCGGGAATGACCAATATGTTCCGCTCCTTCGGCAAAAGAGCCGGACTTGGTACCCTGGGCGGTGACGTACTGAAGGCTCTTATCAGCGTGGTTCTGGGATTTGTACTGCTGGGTATCCCCGGTCAGTATATTGCAGGATTTTTCTGTATGATCGGTCATATGTTCCCCGTATACTTTAAATTCAAAGGCGGCAAAGGCGTGATCGTATCCGCTATCACCATTTTGCTCATTGATCCTTTGGTTTTCCTTATTCTTGTACTGATCTTCGGTCTGATGTTTGCGGCAACCCAGATCATTTCCGCATCCAGCATTACCGCCGCATTTTTCTTCCCCTTGGTGGTATATGCCTTTAACCGCAACAACCCCTTTAACATCGTATCTCTTCTGTTCTCCTTCTTTATGGCTTTCTTTGTAATTGCCCTGCATAAAGAAAACATCCGCAGACTTTTGAACAAAACGGAAAAGAAATTCACCATTAAAAAGAGTGATAAGTAAAGATGAACAAGGTTTCCTTTTACTCTGCCAAAGACTATGACGTTTCTTTTTTAAAGGAAATTGTAGAAAAGATCATTTCCGATCACGGCGGATACGATCATCTGTTTCAAAAAGGCAAAAAGGTTGTTATTAAGCCAAACCTTGTGGTAAAGAAAAAGCCCGAAGGGGCGGCTACCACCCACCCGGCGCTGCTGGAAGCAGTGCTTTTATGCCTTCTTCCCTATACCCGGGATATTACCGTAGCGGAATGCTCCGGCGGTCCCAATACGGAAATCTTGATGCGCGCCATTTACCGGGAAACCGGCATTGACGCCGTTTGTAAAAAATACGGCATCCCCATTCACTATAAAATGGATCCCGTGGCAATAACGGTAGAAAACCCTATCGTATGCGGAAAGATCGAGATTCTGGATATCTTTCAAAAGGCAGACGTTTTCATTAACCTTGCCAAAATGAAGACCCATTCTCTCACCACCGTTACCGGTGCGGCAAAAAATCTTTACGGTACCATTCCGGGACTTTTGAAGATGGAATACCACGCAAGTTTTCCCAAAGTGGAAGATTTTGCAGGGCTTGTTTGCGATATTAACCGCGCCATTATTCCCACCCTTTCCATTGTAGACGGAATCTGGGGCATGGAAAAAGACGGTCCCTCCGGCGGCGTTCCCAAATTTGGCGGCGCGGTATTTGGCGGGGTAAACACCTTTGCCATTGACGAAGAAATGTGCCGTTTTATGGGCATTGACCCCCGGCGCAGTGTGATCCTGGAACGGGCGAAAAAAGAAGGCCTTTTCTCCGGAGAAACCGTGATTCTGGGAGATGACCCGGAAAAATTCCGACCCACCCCTTTTATCCTGCCCGACAGTCAGAAACTAAATCTCCTGCGGGATCTGCCTAAGATCTTCGGCGGAAGGCTGGGTAAATTTTTGGCACCCAAGCCAAAGATCAAAAAATCTCTTTGCATCGGTTGCGGGGAATGCGCCAGACTCTGCCCCCAAAAGACCATTGAGATGCGAAATAGAAAAGCGGTGATCCATCACGAAAACTGCATCGTTTGTTGGTGCTGTCAGGAAATGTGCCCCAAAAAGGCCGTTGTGACAAACCGTCTTTTCTTTTTCAAATTCCTTTGAGGTAAGAATATGAAACTCACTTTCAGTGCGCCGGCAAAGATCAATCTGACCCTTTTCCTTACCGGTCTGCGGGAAGACGGCTATCACCTATTGGAATCGGTGATGCAGACCCTATCTCTTTCCGACACCTTGATCTTTGAAAAGATCCCCAGCGGGATCCTGCTTTCCTGTACCAAAGAGAGCCTTCCCTGTGACGAGAAAAATCTCTGCTACCGGGCGGCAAAGATGTACCTAAACGAAGCGGGAAACCCCGGCGGTGTAAAAATACATTTGATCAAATGTATCCCGGACGGCGCGGGACTTGGCGGCGGATCTTCCGATGCGGCCTCTGTTTTAAAGGCAATGAAGACCCTTTACCCGGCAGATATTGATCTTTTGCCCCTGGCCGCAAAGCTTGGCGCAGACGTTCCCTTTTTCCTGACCGGCGGAACAAGCCTTTGCAGCGGCGTAGGCGAAAAGATAAAGCCTTTATCTTTCCCTGCGAAAAACAGTCTTTTCTGTGTAGTGGCAAAGCCGGAAAAAGGTCTTTCCACGCCCCTAGTGTATTCCCTTTACGATCAGAGCAAAAAGCCTTTTTCTGCTCCGATGAAAACAAAAGAGCTTGCCCTTTTTGAAGAAAAGGATCCGAAAAAGATCTTTCCTCTTTTGCAAAACGATTTAGAGCTTGTTGCTATGACAAGCCTTCCGGAGGTTGCAATCTATAAGGACGCCCTTCTTTCCCTGGGCGCTGATGCGGCCCAAATGTCCGGCTCCGGCAGCAGTGTTTTCGGTCTGTTTACCGACGAAAGAAAAGCAAGAGAATGCGCCGAAACCCTGAAAAATAAAAAAATAGAAGCCTATTTTTGCACCCTCACTTGATTAAAGAGCAAAAAAACGAGCACAATAGCTTCGCAGAACATTTCTGCGGAGCTTATTTTTTTGCGAGGTACATACCATGAAAAAACAAACGCTTTGGGCCGTCATTTTCTTTTCTCTTGCTTTTTTAAGCCTGCTTCTTACTCTCTCCCTTTCCCAAAGGGACAATCTTTACGATTCGGTGATCCGCATTCACGTACTGGCAAATTCCGATGAAAAAGGCGATCAGGAAAAGAAACTTCTGGTGCGGGATTCTATTCTCTCCTATGCCAAGGAAAATTTCACGGAAGGCAGTGACCGGGAAAAGGCAAAAGAGGTGCTAACTCAAAAGATCCCCCAAATCAAAAAAATAGCGGAAGAAACCTTACAGAAAGAAGGGTGCGGTGCAAAGGTTGACGTGGTACTGAAAGATGAATATTATCCCACCCGTCACTACGAATCCTTTTCCCTTCCCGCCGGAAACTATCTTTCATTAAAAGTGATGATCGGAGAGGCCCAGGGTCAGAACTGGTGGTGCGTTCTCTTTCCGCCTATTTGCATCGGCTCTGCCACGGAAACGGAAAGCGCTCTTTTAGACGCGGGAATGACAAAAGAGAACGTAAAAACCATCACAAAGAAGAAAAAGGGCTACAAGATCCGTTTCAAAATGCTGGAAGTGGCAGAAGAAGCCCGAAAAAAACTGGAAAGGCTTTTTTGAAAAAAGCCTTTCCTTTTGCCTTCTAAAGTGCTATACTGGAGCAAAGTAAAAAAAGAGGCAGAAAATATGAAAATGGATATTTTCCAAAAAAAGAAATATCAGGCGCTTTTTGCCCGTATTGCCATTGCCCTTGTTGCCGTTTCCATGGGCGCGCTTCTGATTCTTTGGGACACGGGAGTCATTGATCTCCCCTTCTTAAAAAGAAAAGATAAAAAACCTGCAGAAACCCTTCCGGAAACCGGCGTCATCCAGGAAGAGACCCGAATGGACTGGGCAAGCTTTGCAAAAGACGCCATGGACTCTCTGGCCGCGTACTCTTCCCTTCAGAACCCGGAAGAGAAGATCACAAGAGAAGATTTTCATAAAGATACCATGTCCCTGGTAAAACAAAAGCTAAACGCCGGCACCTACTCTCTTCAGGCAGGCGTACTCGTGAAGGAAGACAGCAAAGGAACCGTTCTTTTCGCCCTTCCTTCTTTGACACAGATCCCCGAATCGGAAGGCTTTACTCCCACCCATTTCAGAGACAGCCAGGGCAGAGGCCTTTTTGAAAAGAAGGATAGCGAAGGCTATTTTTATCTGGATCTTACGACCCTTACCTTCTCTCCGGCAGACTTTACCCCAAGCGATGCCCAGCAGAAAATCGACCTTACTCTCCCTGCCTGGTACGGCGCAGGAGATGCCAATACCGCTATCATAGGCGAAAACGGGCTTTTCGGATACACCGGCACCTACCTTGACGGAAAGAGAGAAAAGACCTTTACCGTTCCGGCTACCTATCCCACGGCCTTTGCCTACCGGGAAGGCTTTGCGGTAATGGCCGATGAAAAGGGAAAAGTTACGATCCGTAATAACAGAGGGGAAGAAGTCTTTACGGACCTTTCTCTGGTACTGCCGGATAAGACGGGCGAAGATCTTCTGGGATTTTCCTATTTTGACGGCGGGATTTTGCGGGTTGTAATGGCCGGCTACGATGAGGCGGGCAACATCACCTCCAAAAGAGAAACGGTTATCAACACCCGAGGAAAAGAAGTTCCCATTCCGGAAGGATTTTACGTGCGCAGTCTTTTAAACGGTGTTTTAACCGTGTCAAACGGCACCCACTACGGCTACCTTTCTTCCAAGGGTGCCTGGATCTCCTCCCCCGTTTACCAAAGCGCAGAGCCCTTCTTTGAAGGACTTGCGGTGGTAACAAATGAAGACGGAAAAATGGGAATAATCGATACCAAAGGCGAGGAAGTACTTCCTTGTGCTTTTGATATTGTAAGTACTGTTTCCGACGGCCACGCTCTCTGCTATTCCCACAGCACGGGCTGGTATCTTTTGACAAAAGTAGTGGGCCAGTATAACAAGGGCGATCTTCCCCAGGCCAGCACCTATTACACCAAGATCACCATTACCCGCGGTCCGCAAAACACCTTTGATTACGAGCCGGACGAAATTATTGAACTGCCTCCGGTACTGACCACCGTTTCCCGGACCACAAGACCGGAAAACACCCTTTCCCAAGAGAAGAAACCGGAAAATACCACCAAAACAAACTAGAAAAAAGGCTCTTTGCAGTTTGCAAAGAGCTTTTTTCTTAAAAGTGCAAAAAACCTATTTTTTTAGGCCCTTCGGCGAATTGACAGAGCATTAAAGTTATGTTAAAATGAAAAAAATATACTTGACAAGGAGTCAATGATGAAAAATTTTGATCGCTTGAAGGAATTCGGCCAGGAACATCTGTTAAAATACTACGATGAACTGACCGCAGAAGAAAAAAAGAGTCTGGAAGATCAGATCAACGCGGCAGATTTCACTCTGCTGGACGCTCTGAACAACAAAGATCAGCATAAAGCTACCGGTGACGAGGGCGGCACTTTGGCTCCCCTGGGCGCACTGGAGATCGACGAAATCAAAAAGAATCACGATAAGTATGAAGAGATCGGTCTGAAGGCCATCCGCGAAGGCAAAGTTTGCGCTCTGCTTCTGGGCGGCGGTCAGGGTACCCGTCTTGGATTTGACGGCCCCAAGGGCAGCTACAACTTCGGCGTTACCCGTGACTTCTACATTTTCGAAGCACAGATCAACAATATGCTGGACGTTTGCAAAAAAGCCGGCTGCTACTTCCCTCTCGTGATCATGACCTCCGATAAAAACGATACCGAAACCAGAAGATTCTTAAAAGAGAAGAACTATTTCGGTTACCCCGAAGAAAAAGTACGCTTCTTCGTACAGGATATGGCTCCCAGCTGTGACTACAACGGCAAGATCTATATGGAAGGAAAAGCACAGCTTTCCCTCTCTCCCAACGGTAACGGCGGTTGGTTTAAATCCCTGGTAAAATCCGGTCTGGATAAAGAACTTACCGCTATGGGTGTTGAATGGATCAACGTATTCAGTATGGACAACGTACTCCAGAGAATCTGCGACCCCGTATTCGTAGGTGCTACCGTTCTTTCCGGTTGCAACTGCGGTGCAAAGGTGGTTTCCAAGAACGCTCCCGGCGAAAAAGTAGGTGCTCTGTGCCTGAAGGACGGTCTTCCCACCATCGTTGAATATTATGAGCTGGGCGACGATATGGCAAACGAAAGAGATGAAAACGGCAAGCTGAAATATCGCTTCGGTGTAATTCTCAATTACCTGTTCAGCATGAAGAGAATGTACGAG
>JAZNRO010000035.1:0-2951 GCA_045590715.1 Eubacteriales bacterium
CATAGTAAGAATTGCTTTTGATAATCACTGCAATAATAAACACTAAAGCGACGATTGCCATTGTTATTGAAGCGCCAATAACAACACTTTTTTTGTGTTCTACAACCCATCTTTTAATATTAGCCGCAATATTAGGGTGAAGCAGGTGGTGAGCAAATTCGTTTGCCTCATATTCTTCTTGAATAGAATAGTCCATATTTCCATCCCTTAGATGCAAGCAAAAAATATGGCCTACTTCGTGGGCTAAAGCATATAGCTTCTCTTTTGCAGACATATCTTCACAAATAAATACAAATTTAGCTGAACCTTGTTGATATGCAAATGCTTTTCCAGCTTGCGCATACTGGGTTAAGTTTAAATCTTTAAGTAAAGAATAAGAAGGTGATTTTTCTCCAACTTCGAATTCAATTATTTCAAATCCTTGATCCTCAATAATATATATAAGGTTATCAAGGTTAATTTTTGAAAGTTTGTACTGCGAAAATAGGGAGTCGACTTTTAATTTAGCAAATTTATCATTATTCATTACTAACAGATTCCCCCCTAAATGAGTTTTCAACGTCCAAGGTCCTACCGGCTACGGAAAGACCGTTGTACGCTTTGATTGACGGAGAACTTTTACCGTTAGCGCAACGATTGTACTCAACGCTTAAAATAGTTTTAATGGTATGAACGCCTTGTTCATCTAGTGCGGCAAGCATAGAGCAAATCTCATAAAACTGGTCGTTAAAAATAGTTAAATCGGCATCATAAGCCTGCTTTAAATTTAATAATTTACAAATTTTAATAACGGTATCATATGATGTTCCGCCAATACCTTTAGATAACGCATTAGAAAGCGTACTGTATGGTATTCCGCTTTTTTCGGAAAATTGGCGTACACTCTTATATTGTCTTTTGATTTCAGATTTAATAAGTTTTGTAATGCTATCCAAACCTACACCCATCCTTTCTAAAGAATACGACATTATTATATCACCAATTACGGATAATTACAATAGTTTTTTAACCGAATTTGGATAATTATTGCAAAAATAAAACTGGATAACAGATATTCTGCTATCCAGCTCTATTTTGGCACTCATCAATCGGCTGATTTCATAGGATAATCAAAATATCCTTATGAGAAGATGCCTTTTCGCTCTGCTTTTTATTTTACCGTAAGATAAGAGGTTACCGCATAAACCTCCACACCGTTATATAAAAGCCGTGACCAGCCCTTATCACCGATACCGGTGCGAGGAAGATATTCCCCGGCGGAAAGCTGACCTACAACTTCAGCCTCCACGGAAGGAGAAATACGAAGATTTACCGTCTCTTTTGCGCTTACTTCTTCTTGAACCGGAGTAAAGCTTTGCTGGGGCACGGTACTTTCTCCGCTTTCATCTACAAGATAGGTGGTTACGGCAAACACCCTCTGTCCGTTCCACAAAAGGCGGGACCAACCCATATCACTTTCACCGGTGCAGGAAACGTACTCCCCTTTTTTCAAGGTTCCAAGCAGTTCTCCCTCAATGGAAGGAATGGCCCTTAAATTCACCTCTACCTTGGCCGTCACCATTTTATCGCAAGAGGTAAAGGTCTGGTTGAACTCTCTTTTGGTGGTAGTAACGGGGGGCTTTGTGGTGGTTACCGGAATCTCCGGGGGAATGGGATTTTTCGCTTCTTTTCTTTCCCGCACAAAATAAGCAAGGTCCAGATCAACATTTCCGGAAATACCCGCTTTTCTGCCCGTATTGGAATACTGCCACATAGCGTAGGGCGTGGATGAATCGGGATGCTCCTTTTCCGGATAGACGGGAGCGTCGTAAGAGGCGCCCCAAACCAGTGCGTTTTCAAACACCCGCTCTTTTTCCCAAAGCTTTTCGTCTAAAAGCTCTGAAATAGGAACGTAGAGCATGGGCTCATAGCCGGCAGACTTTATTACGTCCAAAAAGGCAAGGGCAATATCCGTTCTCTCTTTGGCAGAAAGCGCTGATACCTCCCCGGTCCATTCATAGTCCATAACCACGGGGAAGGAAATAGCGAAAGGAGAAATGCGGTCTACTACGAACTGCGCTTCTGTCCGGGCAGCATTTTCGTCCTTTGCCTGGGAGTAAAAATACACCCCGGTCAAAATGCCGTTTTCATCGGCCTTTTTCAGGTTCACTTCAAAATTGGGATCGGTACCGGGCACGCCGGACTCTTCCGAAAAGCCCAAACGGACCATAGCAAATTCCACGCCGTCTGCCCTAAGCTTTGCAAAGTCGATATTCCCCTGCCACTTGGATACGTCAATTCCATGCATCAAAGGGGTTTTGGGGAATTCTTCCCCGGTTTCCTTTTCTTTGGTTTCAGAAATCACTTCTTCGGTTTTCGTTTGGGTTTCCTCTTTGGTTTTTTTGTTTTCTTCCTCTTTTTTCCCGCAAGAGAAAAGAGAAAGGATCATCAAAACGGAAAGGAAAAAGCAAAAAACACGAAAAGCCTTGTTGTTACCCATCATAATCTTTCACCTGTAAAAAAATTATATTTCCTCTTTCGGTTCCACTACGTGTTTTTCCAAAAGACGGTGGGGATGATAGGATTCTTTGGAATAGCGAAGACCGGGATCTCCCACGTCTTCTTCCCGGTTTACGTAGACAACCGGCTCTTTTCCATAGTAGGAAACAAACTCCGATACCATCATCTGATAGGCCCCGCGCAGATCCCGATCCGCCTTTTCAACGTGCACGAAAAGAGTATCCCCGATGATCTCTCCCAAGGAGAAGGCGCAAACCTTGCCTTCACATCGAATAAGACCGCCCTGGAATCCGTAAACGGAAAGATTTGAGAGCACCTCCGAAATGGCGTCCCTTTCATCCTGAAAATAGGAAGATTCCTTCTGCACCGAAGTATAATAAAAGTCTAAAAAGCTTCGCACTTCCGGAAGATTTTCCTCTGTGATGGGTTCAAAAGCCCAGTCGGTATGATTT
>JAZNRO010000036.1:0-4453 GCA_045590715.1 Eubacteriales bacterium
ACGAACAAGATATACCGCCTCCCCTTCCGGGAACAATTCACGAAGCTTTGCGGGAACCAGCAGCCTGCCTTTGGCATCTGCCGAACACTTATATTCACCGCTAAAAGAACGACTCACAGGCTACACCTCCCAAATAAAAAATACTCCACACAAATAGGAAAGAATGACAAATAAGGTAAACAGTTGGAAAAATCTTCCCACTTTTTACCACTTTTTGCCCTTCTGACACCTATTATAGCGGAGTATTATATGAATTTCAATACTTTTTGTCTATTTTCTTACCGTTGTTCACAGAATGTTTACAATTTGTTTTTTAAAAGTTTCACCACTTTTTCCGGCAAAAGGCCTGAAACGTCCTCTCCGGCGCGGATTTTCTCCCGAACCAGGGTGGAAGAAAGGGATGCAAGCTTGAGGTCGGCATCCAGATACAGAGTTTCAACGCCGCAATGAGCGAAGTTGAATTCAGCCATTTTCTTTTCGTAAAGAAAATCCTTTTCATCCCGCACGCCTTTTAAGATCACCGGATCTTTCATTCCCTGCAAATAGGAATAGAGCATCCCGTCGGAAAAGTCAACGCTGATCCCCTCTTCCCCTTCCACTGCCGCAAGACAAAGTTCGTAGCGGTCCTTCAGAGAGAGAAGATAATTTTTCTCCGGGTTATTCATTACAAGGATCCGGCAAGCGCCGAACAGTTCCACCCCTCTGCGGGCAATATCCAAATGTCCTAACGTAATGGGATCAAAACTGCCGGGACATACTGCGATTTTTTTCATAGAATATCTTCTTCCTTCATTTTCACAAAATACACGTAGCATTTAGAAAACTTATACTGCTTGATGCTTTCGATCTTTTCTCTGACCCCTTCCGGGATCTTGCTTTCATCAATACTGTCTGCGGCAGTTTCCAGCATCATCAGGCCGCCGGGGGAAAGCATATCGGCGCGAACCAGTCTTTTGATCAGTTCCGGGGTAATATCCTTCTCGTAAGGAGGATCGGCAAAGATGAAATCGAATTTCATCCCTCTTTTACCGGCGGACTTAATGAATTCGCCGTATTCACTGCGGATCACCTTTGTTTGAGAGGAAAAGCCGGTCTTCTCAATGTTCTTGCGCACGACCTTTAAGGAGTCTTCACTGCAATCTACAAAGACACTGGATTTTGCTCCGCGGCTGATGGCCTCAAGCCCCATCTGACCGGATCCTGCAAAAAGATCCAGAAAAGTCTTTTCCGCAAGATCAAACTGAATGGCGCTGAAAATTCCTTCCTTGGCCATTTCCGTGGTAGGCCGTACCGCTTCTCCGGGAAGGGTAGAAAGTTTTACCCCTTTTGCTTTTCCGGTAATAATTCTCATCATAATTTTTATTCCTCTGTTTCTTTATGAAAATAATCGAAAATCACATTCGCATCTTTTTCGGAAATGCCGGGCACTGACATTAGTTCCTTCGGTCCCAATTCCTTCAGGGTGCGAATATTCTTAAAATGCTTTAGAAGCCGCGCCGCCTTCTTTTCTCCGATGCCGGGGATATCGCAAAGTGAAGAGCGTTTTACAGTCTTTCTCCTTTTGGTATCCATGCGGGAAAGAGAGTAGCGGTGAACCTCTTCCTGAATCTTATATATAAATTGAAAGATCTTGGGGTCCATAGCGATGGAGATCTCTTTTTCGCCGTCGGTCAGGCACCGAGTCTTATGGAAAGCGTCTTTTACCATACCGAACACCGGGATAGAAAGACCGGTTTCCAAAAGCGCTTTTTTCACAGCGTTTACCTGGCCTACTGAGCCGTCGCAAAGGATCAGATCCGGCAAAGGAGAAAAGGATGCATCTCCATCCAGGTACCGGCGCATTCTCCGAAGGATCGCTTCATACATACTGGAAGTATCATCGGGCACTTCCCGATCGATAGAAAAGCTCTTATAGGCTTTTTTGAAAAAGCGTCCGTCAACAAGGGTGATGATACCGGCGGTAATATGGCCGGAGCCGGAATTGGAAATATCAATGCTTTCAATTCTTTCCGGCAAGACTTCAAGAGATAAGAGCGATGCCAGGGACACCAAAACCTCCTGGTCCTTTTCAAAGGCTCTTCTCCGGGAAAGGGCCGCTTCTCGGGCGTTTTCATCGGCCATTCGGACAAGGGCTCTTCCCTCTCCTCTTTCCGGCTTATGAAAACGGATTTTGTTTTCTCCGTCCCCCAGAGCATCGTTTATCAAAACAAGTTCTTCGCTCCAAAGATCCTGGGATACCAGAATTTCTTTGGGCAGTGCCTCGCTTTTTTGATAGAAGGATAATAGAAAGGACGGTAGGGTTTCGGAAGACAGGATCTCCTCTGCGCCGAAATGAAATACGGTGCTGTCCACCACTCTTCCTTCCCGAACGGAAAGAAGACTGATGCATCCACCCAGATCGTCGGCAAAAGAGCCGATGATATCGGAATTGAAGTGAAGGTCCCGCACTACCTGCTTGGCACCGCCGAGACTTGTTAGCGCGCGGATACGGTCACGCAGAACCGCCGCCTTTTCAAATTCCATCTTCTGGGAAGCGTTCTGCATTTCTTCTTCCAGAGAAGAGATGATCTTTTTATTATCGCCACGGAAGAACAAAAATACTTCTTCCATGGTTTTTTGATATTCCTCCGGGCTTACCTTTCCGGTACAAACGCCTACGCAGCGCCCCATCTGATAGTAAAGACAAGGTCTGCCCTTTCCGATCTCACCGGGGAATTTTTTCTTGCAGGTAGGAAGATGAAAGATCTTATTGGCCGTATCAATGGCAATGCGCACGGAGGAAGAGGAGCTGTAAGGACCGAAATACTTTGCCTTATCTTCTTTCTTTCGGTTTCTGGCAAAGGAAAGCCTGGGATATTCCTCTCCGGTAGCAATGCGGATATAGGGATAGTTTTTATCGTCTTTTAAGCGAATATTAAATTTTGGCTTGTGCAATTTGATCTTTTCGTTTTCCAGGATCAAGGCTTCCGTTTCCGTAGCGGTAACGATGGTGAAAAAGTCCCGGACCGACTGAACAAGCTTCAGGGTTTTGGCACTATGTCTTCCCTGATTCTGAAAGTAACTGAGAACCCTATTTTTCAGCGCTCTGCTCTTGCCCACGTAAATGATCTGTCCTTTTTTATCGTAAAAAAGGTAGATACCGGGCTTTAAAGGCAGGGTTTTGGCTTTCTCTACCAGGCCTGAAAAAGAAAGATTTTGCGGGGTATATTCGATCATATAAACTCCAAAAAAAATCCGCTTACCCAAGGGGCCTTGGGTAAGCGGTAAAGACTTAATCGTTAAAGCCGGCGAGGATCAGGTTGGAAAGACCCTCCAATGCATCTACTTCGTCTGCACCGTCTGCAACAATATTGATCCGGGTGCCTTTGGTAATACCAAGAGAAAGGATGCCGAGAAGAGACTTTGCATTGGCTCTGCGATCGCCGCATTCCACCCAAAGAGAGCTTTTATAACTATTTGCCTTTTGAATAAAATAAGTGGCAGGTCTTGCGTGAAGACCAACGCTATTCAAAACAGTAACTTCTTTTGAAATCATTTTTAGCTCCTCAAAACTCAGATCAAAAAAATATTAAAGTTATTATAACTGAATTCAGAAAAAAAAGCAAGTATTTTCTTAAATTTATCAAAAAAAGTCGATTTATCCGTTTTTGGCATCAAAATGGTGATATGCCAAGTACAGCGCCTTTTTCGCGGCACGGCTGCGAACGGCCTGGCGCGTAGGATTCTTATGACCGAAAACAAAACGCTCCACCTGTTCTTTTTCAGCGGATACCAAGGCAATATACACAGTGCCCACCGGATCGGTTTCACTGCCGCCGTCGGGGCCCGCGATTCCCGTAATACCGATACCAAGATGGCTTCCGGAAAGACTTCGGATTCCCCGTGCCATTTCTATTGCACAGGCCTTGCTGTAAACACCGTCCGTATTCAGGGTTTCTTCGCTTACTCCCAAAACTTTTTCTTTCATTTCCTCCGAATAAGAGGTAATACAAAGCCCCATTACCGAAGAGGAACCGGGTACGGAAGTGATCTTTTCCGAAACCAGGCCACCGGTACAGCTTTCCGCTACTGCCAGAGTAAGACCTTTTTCCGCAAAAGAACGGACCAATACTTCTTCTAATGAACTTTCCCCTTCTGCGTAAAAATATTCACCGATGCGGGAAAGAATTTCTTCTTTGGCTTTCCGGCACTTCTCCTCTGCCCTTTCTTTGCTGTGGGAAAAGGCGGTAAGATGAAGTTCTACCTCGCCGTCCCCTGCATAAGGAGCAACGGAAAGATCGGAAAAATCACGGATAAAATCGGCCAGGCGAAGATCCATTTCCGATTCGGAAATGCCGTAGAAATGCAAAATGCTCTGGGCAAAACATTTGCCGGAGAGATGAGATAAGCGAGGTGAAACAGAATGGGTAAAGATCTCTTTCATTTCACCGGGGACACCGGGCAAAAGGATGAG
>JAZNRO010000037.1:0-4676 GCA_045590715.1 Eubacteriales bacterium
TCTCCGGACTTTAGAGGTTTATCGCATTTGATATAGAAAATCTGCTGCGGATGAGGACAATTTTCAATATTTTGTCCTTTTTCATCCTTCATCTCAAGAATGTTTATTGATTTTCCAGTTTCACCGGGCGTTACAAATTCGCATCTGTCCCCCACGGAAAATTTATTTTTTTGAATACATTTTGCAAAGCCTGTGTTCTCATCGTAGGAATCTACCAGACAAAGATAAGATTTTTCACCAATATATCCCGTTGTGCTGGCAAAATTTGAGGAATCCATACACGGATCAAAGTAGTAGCCGGTACAGTATTCTCTATGAGAAACGGAATCCAATTCACGAAGCAGATCCTGAAAATCGTTGCGCTTATCAGTACTGTCCATCGCGATACGGTAAGCGTTGGTAACCACCGCCGTATAATACGCACTCTTCATTCGTCCCTCAATTTTAAAACTGGATATTCCCGCTTTTTGCAGTTTTTCCAGGTGCTCGATCATACAAAGATCTTTAGAGCCGAAAATATAACTTCCTTCGGGATGAATTTCACAGGTCAAAACGTCTTGGGGACGCTTTTTTTCATAGAATTGATATTCCCAACGGCAAGGCTGGGTACACGCTCCCCTATTGGCATCTTTTCCCGTGTAGAATTCAGAAAGCATACAGCGACCGGAAAAGGATACGCACATAGAGCCGTGTACAAAGGTTTCAAGCTCTAAATCAGGCGGAATGTTCTGCTTGATTTCTGTAATTTCATCAAGAGATAATTCGCGAGCTAAAACGATACGTCTTGCGCCCATTTCATACCATTTCAGGCAAGAATAAGAGTTTACCGTAGCTGCCTGAGTAGAAATATGGACCGGAATATGAGGAATATATTTTCTGCAAAGCGCAAAAACGCCAAGATCCGCTACGATCACCGCATCGGGTTTTGCTTCGCCAAGTTTTAATATGTACTCGGTCAAAAGCTTCATTTGACCTTCTCTAGGCATTACGTTTAGCGTAACGTATACCTTTTTCCCAAGTTTATGAGCAAAAGACACTGCTTTTTCCAGTTCTTCATCGGAAAAATTATCTGCAGCGGCGCGCATACCGAATCCTTTACCCGCTAAATACACTGCATCGGCACCAAAGCGAAATGCAGCTTCCATTTTTTCAAAATTTCCTGCCGGAGACAAAAGCTCCGGCAGAATAATATCCTTTTTTACGCTCATTTTCTGTTATAAAAAGCAAGACAAGCCTCAAAAGTGCTGTAAACGTCCAGTTTTGAAACCACTTCGTAAGGCGCGTGCATGGAAAGAACCGGTACGCCTAGGTCAACTACGTCGATATTCATCCGTGCAATATACTTTGCAACGGTTCCACCGCCGCCCTGGTCAACCTTTCCAAGTTCGCCGATCTGCCAATTCACGTCGTTTTCATTCAAAAGTTTGCGAATATTTCCCATAAATTCAGCAGAAGCATCAGAAGTTCCGCTCTTTCCGCCCGCACCGGTATATTTTGTAATGATGGCACCGTGATTTAAGAGCGAGCTATTCTGCTTCTCATAGGCATCTGCAAAAATCGGGTCGTAGCAAGCGTTTACGTCTGCAGACAGACACCAGGAATTGGCAAGTGCCTTTCTGATATTGCCATCACCGCAAAGCTCGCAAAGGAAATCATAAAGGAAATTGGTGTTAAGACCGGTATTTCCGCTGCTACCAATTTCTTCTTTATCTGCAAAAACGAGTACGGAGGTATAGGTGGGCTTTTTGGCTTCAAAGAAAGCCATCATAGAAGGATACGCGCATACTCTGTCGTCGTGCGCATAAGAAGCGATAAGATTGCGATCAAATCCAACGTCACGAGCTTTTAATGCAGGAACCAAGGTAAGTTCAGAAGAGATGAAATCTTCTTCCTTCATCCCATATTTCTCGTTTAAAATGCGCAGAACGTTCAGTTTTACCGCATCCTTTTCCGTATCTTCGCAAGGAACAGATCCTACGATTGCAGCAAGGTTCTCACCGGGGGTAAGTTCAGCAGCAACACGCTTCATCTGGTCCTTTGCCAGGTGCGGAAGAAGATCGGAAATATAGAAAATAGGATCGGAGTCATCTTCGCCGATGCAAATATCAACCTTTTCTCCGTTTTCCAAAATAACGGAGCCATGAAGCGCAAGCGGTGTGGTAGGCCACTGATATTTTTTGATACCACCGTAATAATGAGTCTTAAAATAAGCAATGGATTCTTTCTCGCATAAAGGATTGGGCTTTAAATCAATACGAGGTGCATCGATATGAGATGCTATAATTCCAAAGCCTTCCTCGGGAGATTTTTCGCCGATGATGGCAAGAATTACAGCCTTATCACGGTTTACGTAATAAACGCGGTCGCCGCTTATATATTTCTTTCCGTATTCAAAAGGTAAAAATCCTTCATCCTTTGCTTTCTCTACTGCAAATTGAACCGATTCACGCTCGGTTTTGGCGGTATTTAAGAAGGTTTTATAGCCTTCCGAAAACAAAAATGCAAGCTCTCTCTTTTCTTTAGACGCGCATTTCGCCATGTTTTTCGGTTCATAACAAAGCTTTTTCTGTAATTCGTTCATACCAGACATCTTTTTATCCTTTCAATAAAGAAATTTTTTGAAGCAAAACATCACATTGTTTCTCGATGAAATCATAATCACCGGAATTTTCAATGACAAAATCAGATTTTTCCCGAAGTGATTTTTCTGAAATCTGATTACAAAGACGCTTTTTTGCCTCTTCCGTTGAAATGTGATCTCTTTTGCACACTCTCTCAATTTGAAGAGAAGAATTGGAAACTACTGCACACACAAAATCACACCATTTATCAAGCCCGGCTTCAAAAAGCATCGGGGCATCAATAAGGCAACATTTTTCACCGTTTTTGCGAAAGGTTTCAAGCAGTTTCTTAATCTCTTTCAGAACGTAAAAATGAGAGATTTTATTGAGTTTTGTAAGTTTTTCGGAGTCAGAAAAAACGATCTTTCCCAGTTTTTTTCGGTCAAGTTTTCCGCCGGCAATGAGTTCTTTTCCAAACTCATTACCAATTTCATTCAAACAATCAGTGGGATTTTCAACTAAATTATGATAAATTTCATCACAATCCAAAACCTGAAATCCGCGACGTGATAAGATCTGACAAACGGTACTCTTTCCGGAACCGGTAGAACCGCAAATTCCTATAACTTTCATGTTTCACCTACAACGTAATAATATCAAAAGCACAAGCGCGTAATAATCGGTTAGAAATGGCAAGACCCAATTCATCTCTTTTGGTACTACGGGCAAAAATACGTGGTACCGGGATAGAATCAAACTTCCGAAGAGAATCAAAAAGCTTTCCCGCTTGGGATAACAAATCGTTTTTAGAGCCAAAGGAAATCAGTCTATTTTTTGTTTCAAAGCTGCTAAGGAGCGGCAGATCCTCCTCAAAGCACAAAACACCGTTTCCTTCTAAAAGTTTTTCTTTCAGAAAAGCAAAAACTTTCTCCTCTTCCCCTTCCACCATCGTTACCGGAACTTCCGGTGCATAATGACGGTATTTCATACCGGGAGAAGCGGCTTTTTCCCCTTCTTTTAAGGAAGATAAAACAGCCGATGAAACAATTACTTTATCCGTAACCTCTTTTAGATCTTCCACTGTAACAAAACCGGGGCGAAGAAGATGAATTTCATCTCCCTTTAGCGCTATAACAGTAGATTCCAGGCCAACTTCACAAGCGCCGGAATCGATGATCATATCAACTCTACCGTTCATATCCTCTATTACGTGCTGGGCAGAGGTGGGACTGGGACGGCCGGAACGATTGGCGGAAGGTGCTGCAATGGGCTTTCCCGAAACGCGGATCAACGCTCTGGCTACCGGATGAGAGGGACAACGCAAAGCAACCGTATCAAGTCCGCCGGTAACAAAAGGAGATATCACGTCCTTTTTCGGCAAGATCACAGTCAGGGGACCGGGCATAAAGCGTCTTGACAGTTCTTCTAAAAGGACCTGGCCGGATACATCAGCGTATTTTTCAAAATCAGCCGGTGATAATACGTGTACGATCAAGGGATTATCCGCAGGGCGCATTTTAGCTTCAAAAATCTTCAGACAAGCATCGGGATCCAGAGCGTTAGCACCCAGACCGTATACGGTTTCGGTAGGCATTGCTACAAGTTTCCCACCGGCAATCAGTTTTCCCGCTTCCTGAAGCTGTTCATCACAAAATCGGGATGGATCGATGGTACAAATCTTTGTTTTCATTAAAAGGCACCGCTCTCAAGCTGTTTGATCCGTTCAGCCGTAGTAAGGGCTTCCACCAGTTCATCCAGTCTACCGTTCAAAATACTTTCGATGGAATGAAGTGTAAGAGAAATACGGTGGTCGCTGACTCTTCCTTGGGGGTAGTTATAGGTACGGATTCTCTCGCTACGGTCACCGGTGCCGATCTGACTTTTTCTGGCACTGGAAATTTCAGCTTCCCTCTTTTCCATTTCCATTTTATGAATCTTGGAACGAAGGACCTTCATCGCCTTTTCTCGGTTTTTCAGCTGACTTCTTTCATCCTGACATTCTACCACAATACCTGTAGGCTTATGCAGAATACGAATGGCAGAGTCCGTTTTGTTTACGTGCTGACCGCCGGCTCCGCTGGCGCGGTGAGTATCAATTTCAAGATCCTGGGGATT
>JAZNRO010000038.1:0-10176 GCA_045590715.1 Eubacteriales bacterium
CTGTCAGATAAGGAAGAGCAGAGGTAAAGCTGGTTTCTTCCAGTTCCTTCTTACCGCCGGTTACCACTTCCAGAGGCTGAGAGCCAAAACCTACCATATATCCGTCACCTACGAATTCCAGGTACAGATCCTTATCGGCAGGCTTTTCGCCGAATTCACCGTTGAAAGCAAAGGTAAGAATGTTGTTATAGTTGTTACGGCTGGTACCGGGTTCGGTATCCTTTACGAATTTGAAATTATGTTCGCCGGCAGGAATACCCCGGGCAACGATCTGCTTCTTATTACCGTTACCGGTAGAAACGCGTTCGCCCCATTCTTTGCCGTCTACGTATACTTTCCAGCGTGCAGCGTAGTTATTACGGAAACCGATACGGATATCAGTACCTTCCTCGCCCACGATCAGATTTGCTTCAAAACCGGATCCGCTCCATTCCACGGCCAATTCACCGGATTTGTTATAGCCGGTTCTTTCGCCGATCAATTGAATGGAATCTGCGATTTTAGAAATGTTATGTTCAGTCAGCGGCATTGCGCTCTGCTCTACACCGGGATTTTCCTGTTCCACGGTTTCGGTTTCTTCCTGGGTCACAGTCTGAGTCTCTAAAGGCTCGGTCTGGCAGGAAGCCAAGGGCAGTACCATTGCCAAAAGAAGCAATGCTGCGACGATAATTCTAAAAGATTTCATTGATTGTCTCCTTTCAAAAAAACAAATCAAAGTTTTGAGAAATAAGAGTACCTAATACTCCTTATGATATGTATAATTCATTCTACCACATAAAGTCCATAAATGTAAAGAGAAAATTTCTCCATTTTTTCATTTCTTTTTTTAGCATTTTTCCCTAAAGAAAGCCCTACGCCGTTTCCTTTCCCCGCCCAAAGCATAAAATGATAGGGAGAGGGAGTCAAAAAGAGAGGAAAAAATGGAACAAATCATCATCAGATTCCCATCTGTCACCTACGCTCAGAAAGGGCAAAAAGTTTTGGAAAACGCGGGCATCCTCTCACGGCTTACCCGCGCCCATTCCAAAGGTTGCTCCTTCGGGCTTGAAATCAGAACCGACTCTCCCGACCGGGTTCGACGCCTTTTAGCCGAAAGCGGCGTACTCTTTCTTGATTAAATGCAAACGCCCATCATCTATCTTGACAATGCGGCCACCAGCTTTCCAAAACCGAAATGCGTGTTGGAAAAAACCTGCCACGCCCTTTTTTCTCCCTTGGGAAATCCGGGCCGAAGCGGCCATGAGCCGGGAAGAAAAAGCGCCGAGGAGGTCTTTCGGGCAAGGGAAAGCATTGCCCGGCTTTTAGGCCTTCCCGCCAGTGAACGGGTAGTGTTTACCGGTGGCGCCACCACCTCATTAAACCTTGCCATTCTGGGGGCGGTGGAAAGCATCCAAAAACAAAAAAGGACGCCTTTTGTTGTAACCAGCGTATTTGAACACAATTCCGTACTCCGCCCCCTCTTTCTCCTGGAAAGAAAAGGGCAGATCCGCCTTCGCATCGTTTCCCCCTTGGAAAACGGCTTTTTCTCGGAAAACGATCTTTTCTACCCGGTGCCGGATATCCTTGTTTTAACCTTAAAAAGCAACGTCACCGGCAGAACTTTTCCCATAAAAGCCATTTCTCGAGCCCTTGCCCCCTACGGCACGCTGATCATCGGGGACGGTGCCCAGGCAGTGGGCGGCGCCGGTGCTACCTTTGACGAAAGCGGCGTTCATATTCTCTGCGCCCCCGGTCACAAAGGCCTTTTCGGTATCATGGGTGCAGGCTTTATGGCATTTTCCGAAAACTGCCCCCTTCTCCCCGCTCCCATGATTACGGGCGGAAGCGGAACGGACAGCTTCAACCGGGAAATGCCGGAAAACCTCCCCGAACGGCTGGAGGCCGGCACCCTGCCCGTCCCCGCCATTATCTCCATGGGCAGCGGCGCAGAGTATCTGAATGCAGTGGGCGTGGAAAACGTTACCCGCAGAGAAAAAGAGGTAAAACGCTACCTTGTAAAAGGAATCCGGCGCCTTTCCAAATTCACCCTCTACGAGCCTTATTTTGAAACCGGCCCCATTCTCATCAATTATAAGGGCAAACATTCGGAAGAAACTGCCTCCGCCCTTGCGGAAAAAGGGATTTGCGTCCGGGGCGGTTTCCACTGCGCACCCCTGGCCCACCGATTTCTCGGCACGGAAGAAACGGGCGGCGTCCGTCTCTCCCCCGGCCCCTTTACCACCAAAGAGGAACTGGACCGGACGCTGGAAGTTCTGGAGAGTATTTGAAGAAAATAAAAAAACCGATGAAAATTCATCGGTTTTTTCTTTTTAAGGATAGATGACTTTCAGCCGGTCGGTAATGTTTCTCACCACCGCTTTTTCATAACGGCCGGCGTATTCACCGTCCAGACACCAGGGAATCTCTTCATCACATTCAAAGGTGATCTTCTTTCCCCGGAACAAAAGCACTTCTTTGTTTTCAAAATTCCGGCTTAAAAGCTCTCTGGAAAGCTGGGCCAGTTCCACCGCGTTTTTAGGGTTGCGAATGAGCAGAACCTCGTGGAAGCCGTCTGCCATATCCACCTGGTCCTTCTTCAGCTTCATCACACCGCCCAGGGACAGCGCGTTGGCCGCGGCACCGAAGAGAAAGTCGTCCTCGTAAACCTTGTCATCGCAGGTGACCCGCATATGGTAACTGCGCAGTTCCTGCAAGTGAGAAATGGCCTCGGAAACGTAGGCCACGTGACCGAATACGTTCTTCAGTTTCTGATCCGTGGTATAAGCCACGTCAGTAAAAGCGCCGAAGGCCGCAACGTAGGTAAAATAGCGGGTACGGTTAAAAGAACCGAAATCCAGCGGTTTTCCCTGGGTTTCAGCGATCAGCTGAGCTCCCTTTAAGAGATTTTTGGGAAGCTTTAAGGAAGCGGCAAGGTCGTTGGTCGTACCGCAGGGCAAAAAGCCGATGGCACCTTCAAAATGGGCCCGCAAAGCACCGGTCACCACTTCGTTTAAAGTACCGTCCCCACCGCAAGCAACGATCACGTCAAACCCCTCTGATCTCTCCTGCACCTGTCGGGCAGCGTCACCGGAAGACCTGGTCACGTAGGTTTCTACCTGAAAATCCGCATCAGAAAGCACTTTGGTAATACCCCAAAGTTCCGTTTTCATCTTATTCTTCCCGGATACGGGATTAACAAGCAGAAGAAGTTTTTTTGCCATTTTCTTATTTTACAAGAAAGGAATCTACTTTTGCAAGAAAAGCGTCAGCACTGTCTGCATGAATGGTCATACGGATAGGCTGGAGCAGATCCAGAGAAAAGATACCCATAATAGACTTGGCATCTACGATATATCTGCCGCTGGCAAGGTCCACGTCGTATTCACAAGCGGTTACGGCATTAACAAAATTACGAACGTCTTCAATGGTAGAAAGACGGATATCACAAACGATCATTTTTTCTTATCCTCCAAATGTTTTTTTACAGGTTTTCCCTGCACCATTATTATAGTCAGCGAAAAATCAGATGTCAAGAATTCTCTTTTTCTTTTATTATAATTTATATAAAATTTTAATATACTTCTTGCAATAGCAAAAGTTTTGGGGTAAAATAAAGTGATATTCTATACAAGGATGGAAAAATTTTGACAAAAATCGCGATCATCGGCGGCGGCGCTGCCGGTTTGATGGCCGCCTGCACCGTTTCAACGTCTCCGGAATGCTCGGTGGTTTTATATGAAAAAAATTCCTTCCCCGGCAAAAAGATCTGTATTACGGGAAAAGGCAGATGCAACGTTACCTGCAGTGCCGACGTTCGGGAAATGGAAGATATGATCTTAAGAGGCGCAAAATTTTTGCGCACCGCCCTCTACGCCTTCCCGCCGGAGGCTACCTGCCGCTTTTTTGAAGAAGCGGGCGTACCTCTCAAAGAAGAGCGGGGCAGCCGGATCTTTCCCGTGTCCGACAGAGCCCGGGACATTGCAGATACCTTAACCCGGAAAGCAAAAGAAAACGGATGCAAAATTCAAAAAGAAAAAGTTCTTTCCGTCACGAAAGCAGATGATCTCTTTCTTGTAAAGGGAGAAAAGGGCGAAGCGCTTTTTGATAAGGTTCTCATCGCCACCGGCGGAAACACCTATCCCCTCACCGGCTCCGACGGTGACGGCTACCGCTTCGCAAAGGAATTTTCCCATTCCATCCTGCCCATCCGTCCGGCCCTTGTTCCGCTCACCGTAAAGGAACTTCCCTTGTGCAAAGAACTGATGGGCCTTTCCTTAAAGAACTGCTCTCTTACCGTAAAAACCGTGAGCGGAAAGACCATCTACGAAGATTTCGGCGAAATGCTCTTTTGTCATTTCGGCATCTCCGGACCGATGATCCTGTCCGCCTCTTCTTACCTTGATTTTGACAAAGAAAAAACCTACCGTCTGTTTCTGGATCTAAAGCCTGCCCTGACGCTGGATATACTGGATAAGCGCATCCTTTCCGATTTTGAGGAAAATCGCAACCGGGACGTGGTAAACAGCCTAAACAGACTCCTTCCCCAAAAGCTCATTTCCCCCGTTTTGTCCCTATGCGGCATCTCGGAGCGGAAAAAGGTACATCTTGTAACAAGGGAAGAGCGAAAAAAACTTTGTGAAATTTTAAAAAGTTTCCCCCTTACCGCCACCGGCACCCGTCCCCTGGCGGAAGGGATCATTACCCGCGGTGGCGTAGATCTGAAAGAGATCGACCCCAGAACCATGGAGTCCCGCCTGGTCCCCGGCCTATTTTTTGCCGGAGAAGTGCTGGATGCGGACGCCCTCACCGGCGGTTTTAATCTGCAAATCGCTTTTTCCACCGGCTACCTTGCGGGAAAAAGCATCTCTCGGGAGGAATTATGATACCAGAACAAACTGCCCCGGCATTTCGCGTTCGTTTTGAAAAGACCGGTCCCATCCGCTTTATTTCCCATCTGGATCTGACCCGCGCCTTTCACCGCGCCTTTGCCAGAGCCCAGATCCCATTAAAATTCAGCGAGGGCTTCTCCCCACACCCAAAATTTTCCTTTGCTCTCCCCCTTTCCGTAGGAACCGAGAGCCTGACGGAATTTGCCGACTTTACCTTAAAATCCGGCTGTGACCTTACCCCGGAGGAGTTAAAAGAAAAACTCCAGGCCCAGATGCCTGCCGGCATCAAGATCCTGGAAGTAGGAGAACAAAAAGAAAAGTTTTCTCTCATCGCCTTTGCCCGGTACCGCGTTTTTCTGCCAAAAGCAAAAAAGGAAAGTATTCCATCCTATGAAAGCGCTCTGAAAGGCCCCCTTGTCATTCAGAAAAAGAATAAAAAAGGCAAATGGGTAGAAAAGGATATCTCCGGCGGTATCCACTTAGTTGAATGGAAAGAAAAAGACGGCGGTGTGGAAATGATCGGCGTTTTATCCGCCGCCGGCGAAAATTACTTGAAACCGGAACTGATTCTCAGTGTACTTGCGGAAAAGTGCCCATCCTTTAACGCAGAAGAAAAAGAGATCCTGCGAACCCAGGTTTTAAAAGAAGACCTGACCCTATTTTCATAAAACTTAAATTTTGAAAGGAAATCAAAATGGCAAATAAAGAAAAGAACGGACTTTTGGAAGAGATCACCCCCATGGACGTGGATTTCGCCAAATGGTACACCGATATTTGTAAAAAAGCAGAACTGGTAGAATATACCAGCGTCAAAGGCTGTATGGTCATCCGTCCCTACGGCTACGCTATTTGGGAGAACATTCAGAAGCTTCTGGACGGTTATTTTAAAGCCACCGGCCACGAAAACGTATGTATGCCCATGTTCATTCCCGAATCCCTTCTCCAGAAGGAAAAGGACCACGTAGAGGGCTTTGCCCCGGAAGTTGCCTGGGTAACCCACGGCGGCTCGGAAGAACTGGAAGACCGCCTGTGCGTTCGTCCCACCTCCGAAACCCTTTTCTGTGAGCACTACTCCAATATCATTCATTCCTACCGTGACCTTCCCAAGCTCTATAACCAGTGGGTAAGCGTGGTACGCTGGGAAAAGACCACCCGTCCCTTCCTTCGCAGCCGCGAATTTTTGTGGCAGGAAGGCCATACCATCCACGAAACGGCAGAAGAGGCCATCATTGAGACCGAAAAGATGTTGAATATCTATGCCGATTTCTGTGAAAAAGATCTGGCCATGCCGGTAGTAAAAGGCAAAAAGACCGAAAGCGATAAATTCGCCGGCGCCGTTTCTACCTACGCCATCGAAGCGCTCATGCACGACGGCAAAGCACTGCAGGCCGGTACCAGCCACTACTTCGGCGACGGCTTTGCCAAGGCCTTTGATATTGAATTTACCTCCAGAGAAAATAAGAGAGAATTTCCCCATCAGACCTCTTGGGGCGTTACCACCCGTCTGATCGGTGCCATCATTATGACCCACGGCGATAATAAGGGTCTGGTTCTTCCCCCCAAGGTAGCACCCATCCAGGCCATCATCATTCCCGTTGCCCAGCATAAGGAAGGCGTTCTGGAAAACGCCACCAAGCTTCGCGATAAACTGGCCGCAAGCTTTAAAGTAAAGATGGACGACTCCCAGAACTCTCCCGGATGGAAATTTGCCGAGTATGAAATGAAGGGTGTTCCCGTTCGTATCGAGCTTGGCCCCCGCGATATTGAAAACGGCGTTTGCGTTCTCTGTCTTCGTCACAACGGCGAAAAGAGAGTGGTAAAGCTTTCCGACATTGAAAAAGAACTGAAGAAGGCTCTGGAAGACGTCAACACCGGCCTTTACGAAAAGGCTCTTCAGAACAGAGAAAATAAAACCTATACCTGCGAGACCCTGGACGAGATTTCCTCTTCCCTTGCGGAAAAGGGCACCGGCTTTATCCGTGCCCTTTGGTGCGGCGACGAGGAATGTGAAGACAAGGTAAAAGAAGTGACCGGTGTAGGAAGCCGCTGTATGCCTCTGGACCAGCAGGAAAATATCAGCGGAAAATGCGTTTGCTGCGGAAAAGAAGCAAAGCATATGGTTCTTTGGGGCATTGCCTATTAAGGAGAAACGATGAAAGACCGTATCTTAAAATTAAAGAAAGAAAAAAACGCGCTGATTCTGGCCCATTACTACGCTCCCCTTGAGATCTGGGAAATGGCAGACGCGGTAGGCGATAGCCTGGAGCTTTCCAAAAAAGCCGCCGTGGCAGAAGAAAAGCTCATCGTCTTCTGTGGCGTACGCTTCATGGCAGAATCCGCAAAGATCTTAAATCCCAAGAAAAAAGTACTCCTTCCCGTAGCCGATGCAGGCTGTCCTATGGCAGATATGATCGAAGCGGAAAAGTTGAAGGAATTAAAGAAAGAGCATCCCGAAGCCGCGGTGATCTGCTACGTGAATTCCTCTGCCGAGGTAAAGGCGGAAAGTACCATCTGCTGTACCTCTTCCAACGCGGTAAAGGTAGCCGGCACCATTGAAAACAAAGAGATCATTTTCGTTCCGGATAAGAACCTGGGCGCCCACGTGGCTTCCCACTACCCGGAAAAGACCTTTTATTTCATTGACGGCTACTGCCCCATTCACAACGCTTGTACCGTAGAGGACTTAAAGAAAGCCAAAGAAAAGCATCCCGGTGCCCTTATTGCCGCCCATCCTGAATGTGGCGAAGGCACGTCGAAAATTGCCGACTTCGTTGGTTCTACCTCCGGTATTTTAGATTTCTGCCGGAAAAGCAATGCCAAAGAATTTATCATCGGCACGGAAATCGAGATCGTTCGTGCTCTGCAGAAGGAACTTCCCGAAAAGACCTTCTTTGAGGCAAAAGAAGACTTTGTTTGCGCCGATATGAAGAAGAATACCTTATCCACTCTGCTTTCCGCTCTGGAAGAAGAAAAAGAAGAGATCCTTCTCCCGGAAGAAACTCTGGTGAAAGCCAAAAAATCCCTGGAGAATATGATCAAACTTTAAAAAGAGGATATTATGCGTAGATATATTTATCCCGGCACCACTGCCCTTTCCCGTCTGCCCCGTGAAGATTTTGACGTGGTCATCGTAGGAAGCGGCGTTGCCGGCCTCTATGCCGCCTTGAATCTGAAGGAAGAAGACAAAGTTGCCATTCTGACCAAGGCACAGCTGGAAGAAACCAGTTCCTGGCAGGCCCAGGGCGGGATTGCCGCCGTACTGGACGAGGACGATTGCTTCCGGCTTCATATGGAAGATACCATTACCGCCGGCGCCGGCCTTTGCAAAGAGGAAGCGGTGCAGGTGCTGGTAGAAGAAGGCCCTGAAGCCATTCGCACCCTGGAAGAATGGAAGGTCCCCTTTGACTACAATGAATCCGGCAGACTGATTTTAGGCCGGGAAGGCGGTCACAGACTGCGCCGCATCGCCCATTGCGACGGGGATGCCACCGGCAGAGAAACCACCAAGCGTCTGGGCGAAATTATTATGGGCAAAAAGAATATTACGCCCTTCTTCCGCCACCTGATGACCGACATTGCCACCGATGAAAAAGGGGTATGCGGTGTCATCGTTTACGACGAAGAATATCGCACCTGGCGTTATTTTGCCACCCGCCACGTAATTTTAGCCACCGGCGGAATCGGGCAGCTCTATACCCATACCACCAATCCCAAGGGAGCGGTAGGGGACGGGATGGCCGCGGCCATCCGCGCCGGTGCCAAAACGGAAAATATGGAAATGGTCCAGTTCCACCCCACCACCTTAATGGCCGGGGAAACCGACGGCAGACTCTTTCTCATTTCCGAAGCCGTAAGAGGCGAAGGCGCCATTTTGCGCAACGGCCGGGGAGAAAAATTTATGGCAAACAAGCATCCCATGAAGGATCTTGCCCCCCGTGATATCGTAACCAGAAACATTTTGAAAGAACTGCGCCGTACGGGAGAAGACCGGGTTTGGCTGGACTGCTCCAATATGACCAGAGAATTTTTCTTAAAGCGCTTCCCCAATATTTCAAAAAGATGCGAGGAAATGGGCATCGAGCTGACAAGGGATTATATTCCCATTCACCCCGCCCAGCACTACTTTATGGGCGGTATCGCCACGGATCTTGATGGCAGAACCAGTGTCAAGGGTCTGTTTGCCTGCGGAGAAGTCAGCTGTACCGGTGTTCACGGCGCCAACCGCCTTGCCTCCAACTCCATGCTGGAGTGCCTGGTATTCGGTAATCGCTGTGCCCGTACCATTGACCGGGAAATGACGGACGAAAAAGGAACTCTTCCCGCCGAAGAACCGGAAAGCAGAGGGGTTTCCCTCTCTTCCGAAGAGATCCGCCGGGACCGTCAGAAACTGCGCAAAGCCCTGTCCCACGCCTTCGGCGCGGTGAGACGGGAGGAAGAAATGCAGTACGGTCTTTCCATTCTCTCTTCCCTTCACGAAAAATATCTTCACGTTTCCTGCCAGGATCCCGCCTCGGTGGAAATGTGTAATATGACCCTTGTGGCCCTTTGTATCGCAAAGGCGGCAGTAGAGAGAAAAGAAAGCATCGGCGCCCACTATATCGAAGCCTAAAAGGAGAAAGATATGTTTGACTTAAATTTAAAAGACCTAATTGAAAAATCCTTAAAAGAAGACGTAGGAACCGGTGATATCACCACCCTTTCCACCATCCCTGCCGATAAAACCATCACCGGCCGCTACATTGCCAAAGAAGACGGTATCCTTTGCGGTATGGACGTGGTAAAGAGCGTTTTTGATTTTATTGATACCTCTATTACCTTAACGGTGCTGAAAAATGACGGCGATAAGATCAAAAAGGGCGATATTATCGCTACCGTAGAAGGCAATGCCAGATCCATTCTCACCGGCGAACGCCTGGGTCTGAACCTTCTTCAGCATATGTCCGGCATCGCCACCAGAACCAGAGAAGCCGTTGAAAAAGTAAAGGGCACCGGCGCAAAAATTGCCGACACCCGTAAAACCACGCCCGGTCTCAGAGTTCTGGAAAAATACGCCGTTCGTATCGGCGACGGCAGCAACCACCGTTTCAACCTGGCCGACGGCGTTCTCATCAAAGACAACCACATTGAAGCCGCAGGCGGTATTACCGAAGCGGTTACCATGGCAAGAAAGAACATTCCCCATACCCTGAAGATCGAGGTAGAGGTAGAAACCTTCGACCAGCTCAAGGAAGCACTTTCCGCCGGAGCAGATATCATTATGCTGGATAATATGACAAACGAAGAAATGAAAAAAGCCGTTGAGATCGTA
>JAZNRO010000039.1:0-3143 GCA_045590715.1 Eubacteriales bacterium
CAAAGACCCCAAGGGCGGTGCTATGGGAAGCGTACTTGATGTGACACAGTACCCCTTCAACCATAAGCCGGAAATTGAATTCGGACTTTTGGAAGAAGAATCCAAAATTTTGCTGAAAAGTTTTTTTCAGAAACTTCGAAATAAAAAATAAAATAACAGAGTAGGAACCCAAGCGTTAAGTGCCTTTGAAACGGGGAGTTGTTCTTTGGACGAAAAGACGCGCGTCTTGCGGTTTGGGTTCCGCATCCCGCTGCCGAAAAAGGCATATCTCCTTTTCCGGCGATCCTTCTTGGATTTTGCGGAAAAGGAGGTTTTTTTTATGAAAATTCAAACTCAAACACAAAAGAAGATCGTGATGCTTTGCATTTCCGCCTTTTTGGCTTCCTTAAGCATCGTTTTAGGCAAATATCTTGCCATTAACCTTGGGGATACCATTCGCATAAGCTACGAAAATCTTCCCCTTCTCTTTGCCGGACTCTACTTTGGCCCCATAACGGGAATGCTGGTAGGAATCGTAGCCGATCTTTTAGGCTGTGTTTTGGTAGGATATTCCATCAATCCTATCATTACCCTGGGCGCCGCTGTGATCGGACTTACCGCGGGACTTATGGGAAAACTCATCAAAAACAGTTTCCTGCGCACATTTTTGGCCGTATTTTTTGCTCACGCCGCAGGTTCCATTCTGATCAAAACGGTAGGTCTTTACCTGTATTTCAAAATGCCCTTCTGGGCAACGTTTGGTATGCGCTCTATGACCTATCTCATTATCGGTGTCAGCGAATTTTTAATTTTATTTTTCCTTTCCCGAAGCAAGGCTTTGACCAAGGAAACAAAAAAGCTGATACAGAAAGGAGATGGCCGGCATGACGTACAATGAGGCTCTCTCCTATATTCACTCAAACTTCTGGCAAGGTTCAAAGCCGGGTCTTGAAAGAACGGAAAAACTTTTAGAATTGCTTCATAATCCTCAAGAAAAGCTTAAATTTATTCACGTGGCCGGTACCAACGGCAAAGGGTCTTTCTGCGCCATGCTCTCTTCCGTTTTGACGGAAGCGGGATACAAGGTAGGTACCTTTACTTCCCCCTACATTCTTCGCTTTAACGAGAGAATGAAGATCTACGGAAAAGATATTCCCGATCAGGTTTTAGCGGATCTGACGGAAAAGATCCGTCCTCTTGCAGAGAAAATGGAAGAGAAACCCACGGAATTTGAACTGATCACTGCCATCGCAATGGAGTATTTTAAAGAAGAAAATTGCGATCTTGTGGTACTGGAATGCGGTATGGGCGGGCGTCTTGACTCTACCAATATCATTTCCTCTTCCCTCATTTCCGTGATCACCGGTATTTCACTGGATCACACCTCGTTCCTTGGAAACAGCATCGAAGAAATCGCCGGAGAAAAAGCCGGCATTATCAAAGAAAATTGTCCCGTGCTTTTCTGCCAGGAAAACAAGGCGGCTGAAGACGTGATTCGAAGCGTTGCAGAAAAGAAAAACGCCCCCTTTCTCCTTCTCCCCAAGGAGGATCCCAAGGTCATAAAAAGTGATCTTGAAGGAACAAGTTTTGATTTTGGCGAAAGAAAAGATCTTTTTATCCCTCTGCTTGCCCCTTATCAAGTTCATAATGCCAAAAACGTACTATGCGCCGTTGATCTTCTCAAAAAGCAAAACATTCAAATTCCGGATGATGCCATCTATTCCGGGCTTAAGAAGGTACGCTGGCCCGCGCGATACGAAATGATCGCAAAAGACCCTGTGATCTTGTATGACGGCAGTCACAATCCGGAAGGCGTTGACTCTGCAGTAGAAAGTACGAAACTGTATTTTAAAGACAAAAAGCCCATACTCGTTACCGGTGTTATGGCAGATAAAGACTATGGCTATATGGCAAAAAGGATGAGCGAGATCGCATCCTTTGTCTACTGCATCACCCCGGAAAACCCCAGAGCCTTAAAAGGCGAAGAATTTGCCAAAACCTTTGAAAAGCTTGGCACTCCTGCGGTGGCAGTATCCTCTCCCAAGGAAGGACTTTCCCTTGCCATAAGAAAAGCAAAGGAAGAAGGAAATGCCATTCTTTGCCTTGGATCTCTCTATATGTACGGCGAAATTTACACCGCTTTAAAAGAACTGGGATTTTAATACAAAAAGAAAAAAGAACCGAAAATTCGGTTCTTTTTTTATGTTAGTATTTTTTGAATTCCTTTTGGAACGTATGCTGACATTTGGGACATTTAATGTCAAATTTTCCGATCTTACGGGGCATTCTGATAGGCGCGTGGCACTTGGGACAGTGAAAAAAGCGGGCAATCTTCCGGTCTCTGAACCGGACGGAAATATGATTGATCTTCCCTTTCCACTTTTGGGACAAACGATAGTACACTGCGTTCTCCCGCTGACGCTTCACAATATTTTTGGAAAACATACGGAAAAACACGGTAATACAGAGAATAAATCCCAAGAGAGCAAGAACGGTGCTATGGAAAAATACGTTTATCACTGCTTCAAAAAGCCAGACGTAAATCAGAAACTGATTCAGAGAGTCAGAGCCGTATCGGCCCTGCATAAACTGCTGAAATCTTTGTTGTAGCCGGGCAAAAAAACTCATCTTCTTCTCCTTCCGGAACTAACCAGTGCAAAAAGTCTTAAAAACTGGATGAGAGATACGGCAAGAGCGGCAACGTAGGTCATAGCGGCGGCTTTTAAGGTTTTTCTGGCACCGCGCATCTCGTCGTCATCTAAAACCGCACCGGAGTCAATAGCGGAAAGGGCGCGGGAAGATGCATTAAACTCCGTAGGCAGGGTAACCAGCTGAAAGATCACGCAAAGGCTAAAGAGCAAAACGCCAACAAGGGCAATTTCATAGCCGAAAGAAAGTCCCATCGAGGCAGAAAAAAGAAGACCCACCAGAATCAGCGGCATAGAAAGCCGGGAGCCGATATTGGTAATGGGAACAATGGCGGTGCGGATCTTAATGGGAAGATACTCTTCTGCGTGCTGTACGGCGTGACCCGCCTCGTGGGCTGCAACACCGATAGCGGCAACGGAAGTGGAATCATAAACGGATTCGGAAAGATAAATGGTTTTATCCTTGGGGTTATAATGATCCGTTAGTTTTCCGGCAGTTCTTGCAATGTTCACGTC
>JAZNRO010000040.1:0-2378 GCA_045590715.1 Eubacteriales bacterium
ATTTATATAACCATAAATGGTTGCATTTTTCCAAAAAACAAGTATAATAAAAATGTAATGGGGTGAATATATGATAATGCGTATCGTTATTGCAGGATGCAGAAACTATACAGATTATAAAGAAGCAAAAAGTTTTATTGAAGCAGAAATAATAAAATTAAAAAAAGAAAATCAGTTCGTCTTACTATCGGGGAAATGCAAAGGTGCGGATCAATTAGGAGAGCGTTTCGCCAAGGAAAACGGATGGAACATCGAAGAATTCCCGGCAGAGTGGCGAAAATACGGAAGAGCGGCAGGCCCGAAAAGAAACAAAACAATGGTAGAAAAATGCGATGCTATCATTTGCTTTTGGGACGGAAAAAGCAAAGGTACCGCTTCCTTAATACAATTTGCCAAACAAATGAAAAAAACAATCGCCATTAAAATGGTATAGGAAATAAAAAAGGCTTACGAATCGTAAGCCTTTTTATTTTTTTATTTCTGATTATCGTATTCTTCTTTTACAAGATACAAGGGACGGTCTTTTACCTCTTCATACATCTTTGCAAAGTACTGACCTAAAATTCCCATACAAAGAAGCTGAATACCGGAAAGCAAAAGGATCAGGGAGCAAAGGGTAGGAAATCCGGCAACGGGATCTCCGAACAAAAGGGTCTTAATGACCACCACCAGCATCATAACGGCAGAGATCAAAAAGAGGATCAGGCCCATAATAGAAGATAAGATGAGGGGCTTATCGGAGAAGGCCACGATACCGTCCATGGCATAAGAAGCAAGGGACCAAAAATTCCACTTGGACTTTCCTCTTCTTCTTTCCTCTACCTCATAGGGCATATAATAGGTCTTAAAGCCCACCCAGGAAAAAATACCTTTGGAAAAACGGCAACGCTCGGGAAGAGAAAGAATGGCATCTACCATTTTCCGGGAGAGCAGACGGAAATCCGATGCCGCCCGATAAAATTCAATGTCCGTTAAGCGATTGATCAGCTTATAAAAAGAGCCTTTGAAAAAGCTTAACACTTTTCCTTCGCCCCGTACCTTCTGATAGGCGGCCACGCAGTCATACTCGGGATTTTCACTTAAGATCTGGAGCATATCCGCAATATAGGAAGGATTCTGCTGGAGATCCGCATCGATAATGGCTACGTAATCTCCTTTTGCCGCCCGAAGGCCTGCAAGAAGACCGGCTTCTTTTCCGAAATTACGGGAGAAAGAAACGATGCGGATATGGGTATCCACTTCTTCGCCCAGTTTTTTCAGTTCCGAAACGGTACCGTCTGTACTTCCGTCATCAATAAAGATAAGCTCCACCCGATCCATAATACCGGCAAGACAGCGGCTTGTTTCCTCATAAAAAGGACGGATATTTTCTTCTTCATCAAAACAAGGAACAACGATAGAAAGCCTCATTTTATCTCCTTATTTCCCTTTGATTTTTCCTTACGAAGCGGAAGGGAGCTCCGCTTTCTTTTACCAGGTTATTATAAGCCAAAAAAGAAAAAAAGTCAAACTCTCCTTCTCTTTTTAAAAAATCTATTGTGAGATGGGGCGCTTTATGGTAAAATAAAAGAAAAAACGAGGTTTTTTATGAAGATCGTATTGCTTACCGCCCTGGGTGTTGGCGGTGCAACTTTGCTTGGTGCTATCTTCGGATTCATTTTCCAAAAGACCAGCCACAAATTCAGTGATATTACCCTTTCCTTTGCCGCAGGCGTTATGTTGGTGGCGGCGGTACTGGGTCTGATCGTTCCCTCTCTGGAACACGGCGGAAAAGGGGGATTTTTTATAACCGTACTCGGTATTTTAACCGGTGCGATTTGTTTAAATCTTGTGGATAAACTGGTTCCCCATCTGCACGGAATAGAAAATGACTGTGGGGAAGAATGTCACCCTGCCGCTCAGAAAAAGATGAACAAGGTGCTTCTCTTTGTTTTTGCCATTGCCATTCACAACCTGCCGGAAGGCATTGCCGCAGGCGTCGGCTTCGGTACGGGTAACACTGCAGAAGCCGTTACCATTGCCCTTGGTATTGCCCTGCAAAACATTCCGGAAGGTATGGTGATCATCGCGCCTATGCTGGCAACCGGCATCAGCCCCAGAAAGACCTTTCTCATTGCCGCAGGTACCGGCGCAGTAGAAGTAGTGGGCACTTTGATCGGCTATTTGGGAGTTAGTCTTTCTTCCGCTATTCTCCCCTTTGCTCTTGCCTTTGCCGGCGGAACCATGCTATACGTGATCAGTGATGAAATGATTCCCGAGACCCACGCTCATGTATACGGATGAACTTATCGAAACTGCGATTGCTAACGAGGAGATTCCGGGTGCGGTACTTGCAGTGGTCAAAGACGGTAAGATGGCTTACCTGAAGGCGTACGGTA
>JAZNRO010000041.1:0-4023 GCA_045590715.1 Eubacteriales bacterium
CCGTAGCTTTCTTCGTAGCCCAAAAGGAAATCGGGGCCGGAGCCGGTATTTTTCTTTTCTTCTTCAAAGCCGGTGATAAGATTTCCAATAAAGCGGAATCCCGTCAGCACAAGTTTCGCGCGGCAGCCGTATTTTTCCGCAATGCGAATGCCAAGGCTTCCCGTTACGATGGTGGTAATGATAATGGGATCAAGACTCTTTAAATCCCGGTTCTTTAAAAGAAAGTCAACAAGAAGTGCGCCTACCTGGTTACCGGTCAGAAGGGACATCTGCCCATTGTGACGCACGGCGCAGCCGATACGGTCTGCATCCGGGTCAGAGCCGATCACAAGATCCGCTCCCATCTTTTCTGCCAGGTCAATACCCATCTGCAAAGCGCCTCTTTCTTCCGGGTTGGGGCTCTTTACCGTGGGGAAGTTGCCGTCTTCTACGGTCTGTTCCTGAACAACACTGACCTTTTCAAAACCGTCTTTTTTCAGCACCTTTAAAGTGGGGGTAAGACCGGTTCCGTGAATGGGGGTGTATACGATGGAAAGATCCTTCTTTGCTTTTTCATCGGTAAAGGTTCTCTGGGTGTAGATGGCCTCTACAAAAGCGTCGATGGTCTCTTCTTCCAGAAGCTGGAAAAGGGAGGGGTCAGATCCGGTGGGGATCTCACTCCAGGATTTGATCTCATTTACTTTTTGAAGAACTTTGTCTGCGTCTTCAATGCCCAGCTGACAACCGGTGTGGTCGTAAACCTTGTAACCGTTATAGGCCGGGGGATTGTGACTTGCGGTCATCACGATACCGCCTACGCATCCGAAATGACGAACGGAGAAGGACAGAACCGGCGTGGGAACTGCCATATCGAAAAAGCGTACGGGGATTCCTTCTGCCGTGAGAATATCGGCGGCGCCTTTTGCCAGGGTGCGGGAGTTGTTTCTGGTGTCATAGGCGATCACAACACCTTTTTTAGTGGCATCGGAGAAGTTTTCCTTCAAAAAGCGGGCCAGGCCCAGGGTCACTTTTCCAACGGTGTAACGGCCCATACGGTTGGTACCGGCACCCATAATGCCGCGAAGACCTGCCGTTCCGAATTCCAGTTCTTTATAGAAGCGGTCCTCGATCTCCTTCTCATCCGTTAAAGCGAGAAGTTCTTCCTTTGTTGCTTTGTCAAAAGAGGGCTCTGACAGCCACTTTTGATATTCTTCCTTATAACCCATAGTAAACTCCTTTCCAGGTTCTTATTTTATTATACCTTGCTTTTACTTAGCGGTCAACAGAAAATGTGAAGTTTCAGCCTTTTTTACAAAAATGGCCCTTGACAAAAAGGGGCGCGTCTTATATAATGAGCGTAGATTTTTTGAAAGGAGATGATACAGAGCGCGATGGACATAGACAGTAACGGTTTATATTTTAAAAATAACGTTCCTTTGCAAAAGGGATTTTTATACGGTTTTTATCGGTGGCGTTTTCTATCTTATTATATTTTAGGATAGGGTATGCCCTTTTTGTTTGCATTTTTCGTTTTACCGTATGATTTTTTGGAAAGGATATTAGAATGAAATTGATTGTACCTTTATTATTACAAATTGTTTTGATTTTTTTGAATGCAGTTTTTGCCATGGCGGAAATTGCGGTGATCAGTGTCAGTGAAGTGAAGCTTCAAAAACTTTTCGATAGCGGAAACCGCCGCGCCGGTAGACTGATTAGGCTGAAAAGCGACCCGGCAAGATTTCTTGCTACCATTCAGGTAGCCATTACCTTTTCCGGATTTTTGGGCTCTGCTTTTGCGGCAGATACGTTTTCCGAATATTTTGTAGACTTTTTTGCAAAATTCTTTCCCCGTGCAGATCTCGTGGTGCTTGACAGTATCTCTGTTATTTTGATCACTTTGATCCTCTCGTATTTTTCTTTGGTATTCGGCGAACTTGTACCCAAAAGACTTGCCATGAGAAAAGCCGAGGGCATTGCACTGGGGCTTTCCGGTACCGTTTCTCTGGTGTCCCGCCTTTTTGCACCCCTGGTAGCGCTTCTGACGGCATCTACCAATCTGATTCTTCGCTTGATGGGAATTGACCCCGAGGACGAGGAAGAAGAGGTCAGCGAAGAGGATATCCGATTGATGGCAGAAGCTTCCGCGGAGCAGGGCAGTATCGAAGCGGAAGAGAGGGAACTGATCGAGAATATTTTCGCCTTTGACGATCTTACCGTAGGGGAGATCACCACCCATCGAACGGACGTGACCCTTCTTTGGTTGGAAAAAGACGATGAAGAATGGGAAAATACCATTCGTACAAGCCGTTTTACTACCTATCCCATTTGCTCCGGTTCTATTGATAACGTAGTGGGAATCCTGGATACCAAGGATTATTTCCGCCTTGCAGACAAAAGCCGTGACAACGTGATGAAAAAAGCGGTGCGCGCTCCCTTCTTCGTGCCCGAGGGCGCAAAGGCAGACGTGACCTTCCGCAATATGCAGAAAAACCGCGTTTCCTTTGCAGTCGTGCTGGACGAATACGCGGGCTTTTCCGGTATTGTTTCCATTAAAGATTTGATTGAGTGCATCGTGGGTGATTTCGTGGATGATGAAGAACTGGAAAAGGAAGAAGAGATTGTAAGAATGGACGAGAGAAGATGGCATATCAGCGGCAACGCTTCTCTTTCCCTGGTAGAAAAGACTCTTGATATCTCCTTGCCCGATGACTATGAAACTGTTTCCGGCTTTGTGTTAAGTCTTTACGGCGCCGTTCCCGAGGACGGAAGCAGCTTTTCCGTAGGATTTGAAGAGCTGGAAATTGAGGCAAAGGACGTAAGGGATCACCAGGTTACCCAGATCGTTTTGACCTTGCCGGAAAAAGAAATAGATGAATAAGAATAAAACGCCAAATTTTTGGCGTTTTTTCTTTGCAACAAATAAGGGGGAAACACATACAATGAAATGAAAGATTATGAGAAGGAGGGAAAAGAATGGATTCGGATCAGAAAATGATAGAAGAGATTTTATCTCTTGACGATGCCAGCCTTTCCGAAGGGATCCTTCGGGTATTCGCCGGTATGGGGGTAGACCCTGCCCTGGCAGGGAAATATCTTACGGATATGGGAAAGATCCGGCAGACAGTATCGTCCCTGACACCTGCGGATTTAGAGCAGATCCGCAAAAATCTGGGAGATGACAAAGTCAATGATATTATCTCCGGTATTCGCCAGAACCTGGGAGAAAAATAATGGATAATTTTTCCGATAAATTAAAGACCGTGCTTTCCGACCCGGAAAGTATGGCAAAGATCACCGAACTTGCCAAAAACTTTGCCGCAAAGGAAAAGGGCGGTCCCGCGCCTCAGGGGGAAAAATCGGAAGAAGCAGTGAGCAGTGGCTCGGTGCTTGCGGATCTTGTACAAACGCCGGCCATTCATAAGGCTCTTCAGGTGCTGGGGGACGGAAGCCGGGAACGGATCGCACTGCTTTCTGCCATGCGTCCTTTTGTGAAAGAGGAGAAGAAACAAAAACTGGATAAGATCATCAGCACCATGAAGACCCTGGATCTGATTAGCTCTGCCCAGAAATTGCTGTAAGGAGGGAAAAGATGTATTCCGGAATGCTATCTCATGTGCCATTCAGACCAGACGAGTCCTCCTTCCAGCACGCCAGGGAAAGAGAAGAATATGTTCGCCGTCTGAAGGAAAATCTGCCTCTTCCCGAAAAGGAAGAGGGAAACGAAGAACTTTCTCTGGTACCCAGTGAGAAAAAAGACCTTTATAAGGCTGAAAGCCTGGGTCAGCTTTTGGAGATGATCTCCCCGGAGGATTCCGCCCTTGTTGCCCTTGTGGTTTTCCTTCTTTGCGATAATTCGGAAAACGACGTGGTGCTTTTAGGAATCCTTCTTTACGTATTACTGTCAAAATAAAAAAATCGTTTGCCATTAGCGTGTTATCCCGAGCGGAGAACACGCAGTCAAATCCGTTTTCAACGGGTGAAATCCACCTATGGTGGATGAAATCGCTTTCGCGATGAAATCCTGCTTTGCAGGGTTGTATTTAG
>JAZNRO010000042.1:0-14351 GCA_045590715.1 Eubacteriales bacterium
TTATGGTTATATAAATGAATTGATTTTTGAGTATAATATTGTAGTAGGAGTTGATATTATGTTTAAAATTAATAAAGAATTTAAATCAGCAAATATTTCCCGTACGATTCGTTTTACCGAGTCGTTGTTTGAAGAATTGAATAAAACTGCATCTGAAAATGATATTTCTTTTAATTTACTTGTGTTGCAGTGCTGTAAATATGCGCTTGACCACAAGGAAATGGAAAAAGAGGATTAGTTGTTTCGGCTTTTTAGTGTAAAGTTTATAAGAAAAAAAGAAACCTTGATTTTCAAGGTTTCTTTTTTTTCTCATTTTACCAGGCACTTTTCGTAAATGCCTGCTTTTTTGATGGCCTCTACCAGGGTATCGCCGATCTTATCGGGGGTGGGAGCCACCAGAACACCGGCTTCGGTCAAGGCCTGCACCTTGCCTGCCTGGGTTCCTTTGCCGCCGGAGATAATAGCGCCGGCGTGGCCCATTCTCTTTCCTTTGGGAGCGGTCTTACCGCCGATGAAGGAAACAACGGGTTTTTTCATATTCTCTTTGATCCACAAGGCCGCTTCTTCCTCGCCGCTGCCGCCGATCTCACCGATCATAACAACTGCATAGGTATCCGGGTCCTCGTTAAAGAGTTTTAAAATATCAATAAATCCGTTTCCGCGGATGGGGTCGCCGCCGATTCCCACTGCAGTAGACTGACCGATCCCGCGATCGGAGAGCTGCTGAACGGCTTCGTATGTAAGGGTTCCGCTACGGCTCATAACGCCGACCTTACCGGGCTTATGAATGTAGCCGGGGAGAATACCCACCTTGCAAGCGCCGGGGGAAATGAGCCCGGGACAGTTGGGCCCGATGAGTCTTGTTTTTTTGCCGATGAGGTAATTTTTAACCCGCATCATATCCAGTACCGGAATGCCCTCGGTAATACAAACCACCAGGTCCATTTCCGCATCAATGGCTTCCAGAATTCCGTCTGCGGCAAATGCCGGGGGAATGTAGATGACCGAGCAGTTGGCGCCGGTCTTTTCTTTTGCTTCTTTTACGGTGTTAAATACGGGAACGCCCAGCACTTCCTGACCGCCCTTTCCGGGGGTGGTACCGCCTACGATCTTGGTACCGTATTTCAGCATTTGTTCCGTATGGAATCTGCCCTGGGAACCGGTGATTCCCTGAACGATTACTTTTGTATTTTTATTGATCAGAATCATACCTTTTCCCTCCTTTAAGCCTTGGCCAGTTCTACCGCCAGTTTTGCGGCTTCCGCAAAGGTCTTGGCGGGAACAAGGGACAGACCGGAATTGTTCAGGATCTCTCTTCCCAGGTCAGCGTTGGTACCGTCCAGACGAACCACTACGGGAACGCGGATCTCCATGGATTTTGCCGCTTCTACAATGCCCTGGGCGATCACGTCGCATTTCATAATACCGCCGAAGATATTGACAAGAATGGACTTAACGTTAGCATCGGACAAAAGGATCTCAAAAGCTGCTTTTACCTTCTGGGTGGTGGCAGAACCGCCAACGTCCAAAAAGTTTGCAGGTTCACCGCCGAAGGTCTTGATAATATCCATGGTAGCCATGGCAAGACCGGCACCGTTTACCATACAGCCTACGGATCCGTCCAGAGAAACGTAGTTTAAGTCAAATTTAGAAGCTTCGATCTCCTTGGGGTCTTCCTCGTCAAAGTCGCGAAGGGCTACAATATCGGGATGACGGAACAGGGCGTTGTCGTCAAAGTTTACCTTTGCGTCAATGGCAAGAAGCTGGCCCTTGTCGGTTTCAATGAGAGGGTTGATCTCTACCAGAGAGCAGTCCTTTTCGGTGAAAAGACGGTACATTCCTCTTGCGATCTTCACAAAGGATTTTGCCTTATCGCCTTCAAGACCCAGTTTTTCTGCCATTTCCCAGCCGTTATAATCCTTATAACCGATGGTGGGATCCAGGCGGAGCTTTAAGATCTTTTCGGGATTGTTCTTGGAAAGCTCTTCAATTTCCGTGCCGCCTTCTGCGGATGCGATCATCACGATGGCCGCGCTTTCGGAGTCAACGGTCATGGACAGATAATATTCTTTTTTGATATGGCTTGCGGCGGTAACGTAGAGTCTGCGAACCACCTTGCCTTCAGGACCGGTCTGCTGGGTATAAAGGGTGGTGCCCAGAAGCGCCGCCGCTTTTTCCTTTACCTCTTCCTGATTTTTACAAAGGCATACACCGCCGGCTTTTCCTCGTCCGCCGGAGTGGATCTGCGCCTTGATCACAACAGGATAACTGCCGATCTCTTTTGCGGCGCTTACAGCCTTTTCGTGGGTCAGAGCAAGGATTCCCTTGGGACAGGGGATCCCGTAGTCAGCAAACAGCTGACTTGCCTGATACTCGTGAATTTTCATATATAACTCTCTTTCTTATTTTACAAGCTTTGCCCCTTCGGCCAGTGCCTTCAGGTTCAATTCTTCCGTTCCTTTGGGAATGTGCATAAGAACGGCTTTTTCCATATTCTCCATAGAGGAGAGATTTAAGATCTTATTGATAGCGCCTACGGAAACGATGTTTACGGTCTGCGCTTTGCCAACGGTTTCTCTGGCAGTCTGAATAATGGGAAGTTTCAAAAAGTTCTTGTGGCTGAAGTCTTCGGGAATTTCGATAGACTCGTCCACCAGCACGAAGCAGTCTTCACTTAAATTCTGACAGTACTGATTGAAAGAGGGCTGGGAAAGTGCCATTACGAAGGTGGGTTTTGTAACCTTGGTAAAGCCGATCTTTTCATCGGAGATGATGACCTCGCCCTTGCACATACCGCCTCTGGCTTCAGGACCGTAGGACTGGGACTGGGCAACGAACTTATCTTCAAAGATTCCGGCTTCTGCCAGAATGATGGTGCCTGTAATGAGGCCCTGTCCGCCGGTACCGGCAAGACGAATTTCCATTTTGCTCATATCCTGTCCTCCTTATTTCCCGAATTTGTCAATGATCTTCTGATACTGCTCGGTCAGTTCCGGAAATTCGGAGCTGCTGAGCTTTCCAACCACCAGTTTGCCCTGGAGTTCTTCCGGGGTCATATTCTTTGCTTTTAAAGCATTTACGCTGTTGTCCTTTTGCCACTGGTACATATCAACAACACTGCCTTTTTTGTTCTTTCTGCCGTAATAGGTGGGGCAGACGGAAGCACATTCGATGACAGAGAAGCCCTTGTGGCGGATGCCTTCTTCAATGAGCTTTGTGGTGAGAACGGAGTCGTAAGCAGTTCCTCTTGCGGTGTAGGTGGCGCCTGCGGCTTCTGCTACCTTGGGAATGTCAAAACTGCGGTCGATATTACCGTAAGGTGCGGTGGTTCCTTTTTCACCGTAAGGGGTGGTGGGGGAGTACTGACCGCCGGTCATACCGTAGATGTTGTTATTGAAAATGATGGCGGTAATGCCGATGTTACGGCGTGCCGCGTGGATCAAATGGTTTCCGCCGATGGCGCTGGCGTCGCCGTCACCCATAATACAGATGACTTCCAGCTCCGGACGGGCCATTTTGATACCGGTGGCAAAAGCCAGGGCTCTGCCGTGGGTGGTGTGCATGGTATTGAAATCCATATAGCCTGCCGCACGGGAGGAGCAACCGATACCGGAAACCAGTACCACTTTATCTTTGTCAAGGCCGATATTATCAATCGCCTTTGCTACATCGCGCATTAAGATTCCGTGTCCGCAACCGGCACACCAGATATGAGGAAGGTGATCTTCGCGGAAATATTCTTTTACGAGCTTGGATGACATTACGCTTCCTCCTTTACTTTCTTTACGATCTCATCGGGGGTGATAACGGTGCCGTCTACTTTACCGATGAAGTCCAGTTTGCAGTTGTCTTTGATCACCCGTTCTACTTCCAGCACCAGCTGACCGTAGTTGTGCTCGGCAACCAGTACCTTCTTTACTTTTTTGGAGATCTCGGCCATTCTCTTTTCCGGGAAGGGCCAAATGGTGATGGGACGGAAAATACCCACTTTTTCGCCGGCAGCGCGCATCTCTTCTACCGCGCTGTAAACGCTTCTTGCGGTACCGCCGTAGCAAACGATGCAGGTGTCGGCATCGTCAAGGCCTTCTTCTTCCCATTCCAGAATATCGTCAAGGTTCTCCTCGATCTTTGCCATCAGGCGCTTTACCTGCTTGTCAGCAATCACGGTGGAGTTGGTGGGGAAGCCGTCGTCTGCATGGATCAGACCCGTTACGTTGTATCTCTGACCGTAGCCGAAGGGCGCCATCTGGGGAATTACTTCGCCCTCTGCGCAAGCGTAAGCGGGGGTCTTGGTATCGGGATTTTCGGGGAAGGAGCGGTTTACAATTTCAAGCGCACCTTCTTCGGGGATCTCAATGCTTTCGCGAAGGTGACCTACGATCTCGTCCATCAGGAAGATAACGGGAGTGCGGTACTTTTCGGAAAGGTTAAATGCGCGAACGCATTTGGTATAGCATTCTTTTACCGTTGCGGGAGCCAGCGCAATGACGGGGTGGTCGCCGTGGGTGCCCCATTTTGCCTGCATCACGTCACCCTGGGAAGGGGAGGTGGGAAGACCGGTGGAAGGACCGGCGCGCTGAACGTCTACCAAAACGAAAGGAATTTCGGTCAGACAAGCGTAGCCTAGGTTTTCCTGCTTGAGAGAGAAGCCGGGGCCGGAGGTGGCGGTCATGGCTTTTACACCGGCGGCGCTGGCACCGATAGCGGCGGCACAGCTGGCAATCTCATCTTCCATCTGAATGAAACGTCCGCCTACCTGGGGCAAACGCTCGGCACAGCCCTCTGCAATTTCCGTAGAGGGGGTAATGGGGTATCCGGCGTAAAAACGGCAGCCGGCAGCAAGTGCGCCTTCTACACAAGCGCGGTTTCCTTGCATCAGTTTCACTTTTTTCATTATTCTACCTCCTCTAAATAGAGAGCATAGTCAGGACATCTGCTTTCGCACAGTCCACAGTAAATGCATTTTTCAATTTCTGCGATGGTAACTTTGTCACCTTTCATTTTTAAAACGCCTTTGGGGCAAAAAGCGGCGCAGATTCCGCAGCCTTTACACCATTTGGTGTTGAGAACAAGTTTTTTTGCTTTTGCAGCCATGATTTCTACCTGTTGCAAGTTTGAACTTGCCTTTCTGTCTGATTTTCAAAAAGATGGTATTGCATCCTAACTTTTATAGTTTATCAGTTTTTGCCCCGAAAAACAAGGCTTTTCCTACTTTTTATATATATGCATTTTGAATGTTATCCTGGCAATCAATAATAAAACGATATAGGAATAATCAAAAAATGTTATAAAACACGATTTTGCTTTTTTCACCAAAATTATGAAATTTAGTATTTCACTTTACAATTCTTACGAAATGTGATATGATTTCTATGAAAAAAAGGAAAGAGAGGGGAACGGATGTCCTTTAGTCAAAAGGTCAAAGCCCTTTTAAAAGAAAGCGGAATGACAAAGGCAGAGCTTGCCAAAGATGCCGGCATCGCCTATACCACCCTTGACAGTATGCTGAAAAGGGAAACGGATACGGCCCGCCTTGCCACCATTTTCCGCATTGCCCGCGCCCTTGGTACTTCGGTGGAAGCCTTGGTATTTGATAAAGCGGAAGAAAGCCCTATGTCCTATGAAGAGGAGCGGATCCTAAAGCTTTATTCTCTTCTGGATTCCAGAGGAAAAGATACCGTGCTTTCTCTTTTGGAAAAAGAGGCGGATAACAGCCGGGAGAAAGAGAAAAAGGTCACCTTATTTTCTGCCCCTGCCGCCGCCGGCGACCCACTTCCCGTTTTATCGGATGAAGAGGAGTCCTTATCCGTTTTAGAAGGGGAAGTCCCGGAAGGAACCGACTTTATGATCCGGCTTTCCGGTGACAGTATGGAGCCTCTGTTTTCAGACGGGGATCTTGTGTATTTGAAAAGCTGTCCCGCCCTTGTTTCCGGTGAGATCGGCGTTTTCCTTTTAAACGGAGAAAGCCTTTGCAAAAAGTTTCTCAAGACAGAAGAGGGAAGTTTTCTCTGTTCGTTAAATCCCGATTATGCACCCATTCCGGTTTTGGAAACGGACGATCTGCGCCTGGTGGGAAAAGTGATTTTGTGTGAACGAAAGGATGAAAAAAGATGAAAAAGTTCGAAAAAGGCGGAAAAGTTCTTCTTGTTCTGCTTCTGGTCTTTGTGATTCCTCTTATCATCGCTCTTTTTATTTTGAATCAGAATATGGATAAAAGCCTGAAAAAAGGCAGTGTTTCCTCCGTTACTCTTCTTTTGGGAGAAGAGAAAAAGGAAATTGAAAATGAAAAAGACTTAGATTTCCTTATTCGTTTGGCCCAGAGCGGGGAACCCATTGATAAGACCGCAGACCCCCTGGCGTCTTACCGGAAGTGCCAGGCCACCTTCCATAAACTGACCCAGGATATTACCTATACCTTTTATTTCAGCGATTCCGTTTACAACTGCGTTTACGTAGATGGGGAAAATGTTCTCCACCTGATTCCCGAGGATCTGGCAGCCGATGCCCTTGCCCATCCGCTATTGGGAAAATTTGCCGTAAGCTACGCTTCTTATCCTACTCTTACCTTTACCCAGGGCGGTAAGACCTACAACGCGGCGGAAAGCCGCGGCAACTGGATCTATTCCAAGACAAATGAAACCGAATCCGCCAAAAAGGTTTTGGATGAAACGAAAGATCTCGTAGTCCTGCCGCAAGGGGAAGCCTGGAATTTTGCCTTTAGTCTGGTACCGGATTTTGCCAGCGTGATGCTGACCGGCGAAACCGGAGAAGTACTCTTTACCGGAAAGATCGAAGAAATGCAGGCTCTTTCTCTGGAAAAGGATACGAATCTTACCCTTACCGTTCAGTGCGACTGGTACGAGGAAAGCCACGCAGAGTATCACGGCTCTATCACTTATACCTTCCATATTTTCTACGATATTCCCACTTCCGTTACCCTGGATAAAACCTCCGCAGCTCCCGGTGAAACGGTGATCGTAACGGTGCAGAATTCCTCCAGTGAGCAGGTTGCCGTCAGCGCTACCTTCGCCACGGAAAAGGTTCGTCCCTTGAAATCCTCCGGCGTATGGCATATTGAGGTATCCGTTTCCGGTGACGCTACCCCGGGCGATTATTCTATGATGATCATGGGAAGCGACGTGGAAACCACCGTTCCTTTTACCATCGTGCCCTTCATCGAGGGACAACCTCAGTAAAAACAAAAAAGAAAAGCAAGCCTTTTGGCTTGCTTTTTTTATACCGCTTCTTTTTCGGAAGAGGAGGGACTAGTTTGCTTTCTTACCTGGTATTTGGGCTCTTTTCCTTCGGATACCACTTCTCTTGTGATGGTTACTTTTGCAATATCTCTGCGGTCGGGAACCTCAAACATAATCTTTTGCATAAAGCTTTCGATAATGGAACGAAGACCTCTTGCGCCGGTGTTTTGCTCCTTGGCAAGGCGGGCGATCTCGTGGCAGGCCTCGTCTTTGAAAACAAGGTCTACTTCATCAAAACGGAAAAGCTTCTGATACTGTTTTACCAGTGCGTTTTTCGGCTCGGTGAGAATGCGTACCAGGCTGTCTTCATCCAAAGGATCCAGCGGCACGATCACCGGAATTCGTCCTACCAGTTCCGGAATAATACCGAATTTTACAAGGTCGTGAGGAACTACTTCCTTCAGACTGTGCTCGCTCTTCTTTTTGGCGTTTTCACCGTCGGCAAAGCCGATGATCTGCTTGCCCTGACGGCGGGAGATGATCTCTTCCATTCCGTCAAAAGCGCCGCCGCAAATAAAGAGAATGTTGCGGGTGTCGATCTTAATAAATTCCTGGTTGGGATGCTTTCTTCCGCCCTGGGGAGGAACGTTGGCAACGGTGCCTTCCAGCATCTTTAAGAGGGCCTGCTGAACGCCTTCACCGGATACGTCACGGGTGATAGAGCGGTTTTCGCTTCTTCTGGCGATCTTGTCGATCTCGTCAATATAGATAATGCCCTTCTGTGCCTTTTCCACGTCAAAATCGGCGGCCTGGATCAGACGGAGCAAAATATTTTCTACGTCTTCGCCAACGTATCCTGCCTCTGTCAGCGTGGTAGCGTCGGCAATGGCAAAGGGAACCTGGAGCGTTTTGGCAAGGGTCTGGGCAAGATAGGTCTTACCGCAACCGGTAGCGCCGATGAGAAGAACGTTGCTCTTCTGGATCTCTACGCCGTCTTCCTCTTTCTGCATCAGGCGTTTGTAGTGGTTATAAACCGCTACGGACAAAGCTTTTTTTGCTTCGTCCTGGCCTACTACGTATTCGTCCAGCTTCTTTTTGATTTCAGTAGGGCGGGGAAGATAGTCCAGCTTGAATTCCTTGTCTTTTTTGTGCTTTTTTGCTTTTCCCAGATATTCCTCCACCAGCTCCGAGCAAAGGGTGGTACAGGTATCACAAATGAAAATACCTCTGGGGCCGGGGATCAGAAGATCTACCTGCTCCTGGGTCTTGGAACAGAAGGAACAGGTGGGATTGTTCTTTTGATTTGCCATAAAAACTCCCTTAATGAATTTTTTTGGATAAAAAGGCCGAGCAAGCCAAAACTTGCTCGGCTTTGTGCTTTTTTATCAGAGTTACGCTCTCTTTTCAATCACCTTGTCAATGAGGCCGTACGCCAGTGCTTCTTCTGCGGTGAGGAAGTTATCGCGATCCGTATCTTTCTCGATCTGGGAAAGATCTTTTCCGGTATTCTCCGCTAGGATCTTATTTAAAGTATCGCGGGTTCTGAGAATGTGATCGGAATGGATCTTGATATCACTTGCCTGACCCTTCATTCCGCCCAAGGGCTGATGGATCATGATCTCACTGTGGGGCAGAGCAATACGTTTTCCTTTTGCTCCTGCGGACAGGAGAAAAGCGCCCATGCTTGCGGCCATACCGATACAAATGGTGGATACGTCGCATTTGATGTAGTTCATAGTATCGTAGATGGCCATACCGGCAGAAACAGAGCCGCCGGGGGAATTGATGTAAAGGTGAATGTCTTTTTCGGGATCCTGCGCTTCCAAATAAAGAAGCTGTGCGACAACAAGACTTGCTGTGGTGTCGTTTACCTCGTCGCAGAGAAATACAACTCTGTCGTTTAAAAGTCTGGAGTAAATGTCGTAACTTCTCTCGGAATGTCCGGTTTGTTCAACTACCATTGGTACCAGTGCCATGTGTCAAAACCTCCCGTTTTGGATTCTTATTTCTCTTCTGCTTTTTTGGTAGCAGTTTTCTTGGCAGGTGCTTTTTTCGCAGGTGCCTTTCCGCCTTCTGCTTTCGCAGTGGTCTTCTTTGCGGTGGAAGCAGTCTTCTTGGCAGGAGCCTTCTTTTCGCCTTCTGCCTTGGTAGTGGTCTTCTTCGCAGTGGAAGTAGTCTTCTTTGTAGCAGCGGCAGCTTCGGTGATCTGGGCGGAAGCCTTGATCAGTTCAACAGCCTTTCTGGCGGAAACGTCTTTTCTGATTACTTCTTCAGGAATGAATTCTTTTGCTTTTTCTACGTCGATCTTGTAGTTTTCAGCAACTCTTGCATATTCTGCATCAACTTCTTCTGCGGAAATGTCAAATTTTTCAGCCTTTGCAATGGCTTCCAGAGCCAGAGTAGCCTTTACCTGACGTTCAGCCTGGGGACGGAACTCTTCCAGCATCTTTTCACGGGTCATACCGGAGTACTGGAGATACATATCCATAGAAAGACCCTGCTGCATCAGACGGTTGCCGTAATCCTGGAACATATTTTCTGCTTCGTTTTCAAACATGCAAGCGGGAATATCGCCTTCGATCCCTTCGATGATGCCGGTGAGAAGCTGTTCTTCCACCTGGTGCTCTGCTTCTTCTGCATTTCTCTTTTCTATTTTAGCCTTGATATCCTTTTTATATTCAGCCAGGGTATCAAAATCAGAAACATCTTTTGCAAATTCGTCGTCCAGCTCGGGCAGTTCTACCTTTTCAATGCCGTTAAGAGCTACCTTGAATACGGCTTCCTTACCCTTCAGTTCCTCTGCCATATAGTCAGCGGGGAAGGTAACGGTAACGTCGAAATTGTCACCGATCTTGTGGCCTACGATCTGTTCTTCAAAGCCGGGGATAAACTGACCGCTGCCAAGCTTTAAGTGGTGAGCCTCGCCCTTGCCGCCTTCAAAAGCCTTGTCGCCGATGAAGCCTTCAAAGTCGATGATGGCAATGTCATCGTTTTCAGCTGCTCTGTCGGTAATTTCGATGGTTCTGGAGTTTCTCTGACGAACTCTTTCCAGTTCTGCATCTACTTCTGCTTTTGCAACTTTCTTGACAGACTTTTCGGCTTTGATGCCTTTATAATTCTTTACGGTGATCTCGGGCTTGGTGTAGTACTTTGCAGTGAGAGCGACACCGTTTTCATCAATATCGCCAAGTTCCAGTTCGGGCTGGCTTACAACTTCGATCTTTGCTTCTTTTACCGCTTCTTCCAGCACGCCGGGTAGAAGTTCATTCAGAGCATCTTCATAGAAGATTCCCTTGCCGTACATTTTTTCCACGATGGCGCGGGGAGCCTTGCCCTTGCGGAAGCCGGGTACGGAAATTCTGGAAGCCTGCTTTTTGAATACCTTGTTTACCTGAGCCTCAAAATCTGCTTTGGGGATCTGGATTTCCAAAATGGACTGATTTTTTTCGCCGTTTTTTACGCTTTTTAAACTCATTTTTTTCACTCCTGAAAAACATTTGATATAGATAAAATCTATCTTTATAATTATATACGCGAAGGAATTTTTTGTCAAGGGAAGGAAGGGAAAAAGGGCTTTTTGCACGAAGTTTTGGGAATTTTGTTCCCGTTTTCGGCAAAATGATAAAAGAAGAGCAAAATTCGGTTGCGAAAAGGCCTTTTCGGTGGTATACTAAAGGCAAGAAAAAGAATCCGGAAAGGGAGAGAAAAAATGACCAGAAAAGAACTTCTTTCTACGGTGGATCACACCCTTTTAGCGCCTGACGCCACCATGGAACAAATTCAAAAGATTTGTGATGACGCCATCCGTTTTTCCACCGCCAGCGTCTGCATTCCGCCTTCCTTTGTAAAGAGAGCGAAAGAATATGTTGGGGATCAGATGAAAATTTGCACCGTCATCGGTTTCCCTTTCGGTTATCACAGCCCGAAAGTCAAGGAGCTGGAGACCCGCATTGCTATAGAAGACGGCGCCGATGAGATTGATATGGTCATTGATATCGGTCTTTTAAAAGAGGGAAATCTGGACGCTGTAAAAGAAGAGATCCTTCTTGTGAGAAAAGCCTCGGAAGGAAAAATTTTAAAGGTCATTATCGAAACCTGCCTTTTAACGGATGAAGAAAAAGAAGAGATGTGCCGCATCGTAGGAGAAGCGGGCGCGGATTTTATTAAGACCAGCACCGGCTTTTCTACCGGAGGCGCTACCGCCCACGATATTGCGCTATTTCAAAAACACTGCAAAAAGCCCCTTCGGATCAAGGCGGCAGGCGGCATTAAGACCCTCTCGGATGCAGAAGAATTTTTATCTCTGGGCGCCACGAGACTTGGCACCAGCCGTATCGTAAAGCTTATTAAAGAAGAGTGTAAGGAGGAGAAAGATGAAGTATCCCACACCGCATATTAATTGTACCCCTTCTGATTTTGCCAAAACCGTTTTAATGCCCGGTGATCCTCTCAGGGCAAAGTTTGTTGCAGAAAATTTTCTGGAAAATGCCCGTCTTGTGAATAATGTGCGTGGCATCCAGGGTTATACCGGCACCTTTGAAGGAGAGAAGATCTCCGTGATGGCCAGCGGTATGGGAATGCCCTCCATTGCGATTTATTCCCACGAGCTTTATTCCGTTTTCGGTGTAGAAAACATCCTTCGCATCGGTTCTGCCGGCGCCATGCAGGAAAATATCCGGGTGCGGGATATCGTTTTGGGTCAGGGCGCTTGCACCAATTCCAATATGGCATCAAATTTCCGTCTGCCCGGCACTTTTGCCCCCATCGCATCCTATTCTCTTCTTAAGACCGTAGCGGAAGAAGCGGATAAAATGGGGCTAAATTATCACGTAGGAAACCTTTTGTCCTCCGATACCTTTTATAACGATGAATTAGGTCTTCGTCCCGATGAAACAAGCCTTGCCCTCTGGGGTAAAATGGGCGTTATGGCAGTGGAAATTGAAGCGGCGGCCCTTTATATGAATGCGGCAAGACTTCAAAAAAAAGCCCTTGCCATCTGCACCGTTTCCGACCATCTCATTACCGGAGAAGAAACCACCAGTGAGGAAAGACAGACCTCCTTTACGGATATGATGCTCCTTGCCCTTCGCTCGGCGAAAAAGTTTTAAAATATGAAAAAAAGAGTGTTTATGATCGTTCTGGATTCCCTGGGAATCGGGGAACTTCCGGACGCGGATCAGTTTGGAGATAAAGGTTCCCATACCTTAAAAAGCATCGCCGGATCGGAAAAATTTTCCGTTCCCAATCTTCTGAAAATGGGTCTTGGCAATATTCGCGGTTGTGAGTTTTTACCGTCTTGTGATTCGCCCTTGGCTTCTTTTGGCAAAATGGCGGAAAAGTCCCGGGGGAAAGACACTACCATCGGTCACTGGGAACTGTGCGGCGTTATCTCTCCCCAGCCTCTTCCCGTTTACCCCAACGGTTTTCCCGCTGATTTAATTTGTGAATTTGAAAAAAGATGCGGCAGAAAAGTGCTCTGCAACAAGCCCTTTTCCGGTACGGAAGTGATCCGTCTTTACGGAGAAGAGCATATGAAAACCGGGGATCTTATCGTTTATACCTCCGCAGACAGCGTGTTTCAGATCGCCGCCCACGAAGAGATCGTTCCCTTGCCGGAGCTTTACCGCATTTGCAAAATCGCCCGTGAGCTTCTTACGGGAGAGCACGGGGTAGGCCGCGTCATCGCCCGTCCCTTTATCGGGGAGAAGGGCGCTTTTGTCCGCACGGCTAATCGTCACGATTACTCTCTTCCCGCACCGGGCGTCACCTTGCTTGATGCTTTGAAAGAAGCGGGAAAAGATGTGATCGGTATTGGCAAGATCGAAGATATTTTTGCTTCCCGCGGGATTACGGAAAGCGTTCGCACCCGTTCCAATAAGGACGGAATGAATGTGATTTTATCGATGGCAGAAAAGGATTTCGACGGCCTTTGCTTTTTGAATCTGGTGGAATTTGATTCCCTTTACGGCCATCGCAACGATACCCACGGGTATGCTGCCGCCCTTTCGGAATTTGATTTATTTTTGCCCTCTTTCCTTGCAAAAATGAAAGAGGAAGACTTACTTGTGATCTGCGCGGATCACGGCTGTGACCCGGGAACCCAGTCTACCGACCATTCCAGAGAATACGTACCTCTTTTGGTTTACGGCAAAGGAATGAAGGGAATAGATTTAGGCGAAAGAGAAAGCTTTTCCGATCTTGCAAAGACCCTTTCGGAATATTTCGGACTTACACACACTTTCCCGGGAAAAAGCTTTCTTTCCCAAATTTTAGGAGCGTAAAGATATGTACGAGATCATCACCAAGAAGAAAAAAGGACTGGAGCTGACAAGAGAAGAAATTGCTTTTTTCGTTGGCGGTTTTACAAAAGGGGAGATTCCGGATTATCAGGCGGCAAGTCTTCTTATGGCCATTTGCCTGAAGGGAATGACCCCGGAAGAAACCGCTATTCTTACCGATGAAATGATGCGCTCCGGCGACGTTTTGGACCTTTCTTCTTTGGGAGAAAATACCGTGGATAAACATTCTACCGGCGGTGTGGGGGATAAGACCACCCTGATCCTTGCGCCCATCGTTGCCGCGGCCGGTGCTACGGTTGCCAAAATGAGCGGTCGGGGTCTGGGTCATACCGGCGGCACAGTAGACAAAATGGAGTCTGTTCCCGGTATGAAGGTAGACCTATCTTCCCAAGACTTTTTCAAAACCGCAAAAGAAGTTGGTATTTGCGTGGTAGGGCAGAGCGGAAGCCTTGCCCCTGCCGATAAAAAGATCTATGCCCTCCGGGACGTAAGTGCCACGGTAGATTCCATTCCGCTCATTGCCTCCAGTATTATGTCTAAAAAATTGGCATCCGGTTCTAAAAGCATTGTTCTGGATGTAAAATACGGCTCCGGTGCTTTTATGAAGACTCCGGAAGAAGCAAAAGAACTGGCTATGGCCATGGTTTCCATCGGTAAAAAGATGGGACGGAAAGTAAGAGCAAGTCGGAGGCCAAGCGGTCTTAGGAAGACAATGACTAGACCCAACTCCTTGGCTCACAGAACGACATGGCTACGATCCGACTTCCGGTGCTTTTATGAAGACTCCGGAAGAAGCAAAAGAACTGGCTATGGCCATGGTTTCCATCGGTAAAAAGATGGGACGGAAAGTAAGAGC
>JAZNRO010000043.1:0-14969 GCA_045590715.1 Eubacteriales bacterium
TCGCCGGGGTTCATACGATTGAGTTTTACAGAGCCTAAAAGGCCGAATTCCACCAGTTTATTTTCCACGATGCCAAGGGTCAGTCTGGTACCGTAAATGGGGGCACTCACTTTACGCAAAACGTAAGGAATGGCGCCGATATGGTCCTCGTGACCGTGGGTCAGGAAAATGCCGCGGAGCTTATGCGCATTTTCTTCCAGATACTGAACGGCGGGGATGACAAGGTCAATACCGGGCATTCCGTCATCGGGAAAGCCCATACCGCAGTCAATGACGATCATATCCCGATCGGTTTCCACCACAGTCATATTTTTACCGATCTCACCTAGGCCGCCCAAGGGAATAATGCGAACGGGAGAATTGGATTTTTTCTCCGGCTGGGGTGCCTTCTTCCCTTCCTTCTTTTTGGGAGCGGGCTCGGGGATGGCGGGCAGAGCGCCTTTTTTCACACTTTGTTTCTTGCGGGAGGGCGCCTTGTTAGAAGCAGGCTTTTTCTCCTGCTTTTTTCTCTCTTCTTCTCTCATACGAAGGATCTCCTGCTCGATGGAAAGAGCCTTTTTCTTCTCTTTATTCTTACGGGGAAAAGATGGCTTTTCCACTGTTTTTTTCTTTTTTGAGTTGTTTTTCTTGTTGCTTTCTTTGTTATGTACGGGGAAATTTTTATTTTCCCCTGAGTTTTTCTTCAATTTCATTTAGTTTTCCTCTATATTCAAATGCATTGTCCAAAGCCGCCTCAAAGCTGGTGGCTTCGGATATAATTTTCATTCCGAAAAAGCCCGGCTGAAGCCGTACTTTCATTCTTGTGCCGGAAAGGGGGCCAAGGCTTCCCAGAAGTCTTGCTTTTACCTCTTCTGCCGGCTGATAAGGCAGACTTGAGATATAAATCTCCGGCGTTTGGGAAAGTTCTTTTTTAAATTTTTCCTCTCCCAGCTTTGCCCGAAGGGCCAAAATATAAGCCCCGAGAAAAGCGCTGTCATAAAGGAATCGATCTTTTCTGCCAAAAGCCCGTTCCTTGGTTTCTTCCCCTACCGTGTGACCCAAGGTGAAAAATTCCGTTTTTCCGCCCCGCATCTCAATATGCTCGGCAAAATAGCGGGGGGCACTGCGGGGCAGACAAAAATACCGTCTTCCCCCTTGCAATTCCTGTTCCAGTACGAAAAGCCTTGCTTTCTCCGTATCCGCAAGTCTTTCTCCGTCGAAAAATACCTTCAGTTCCCGATGGAACACCTCAAGGCAAAGACCTTTTTCCCTTACACCATGGTATGCGTCAAAACCGCTTTTTATAGCCGCATTCTTTAGGTTTTCATAGAAATTCCCGGAAAGGCCTACCCGGATTTTCTCTCCCCTTCCCATTTTTTCCGAAAGGGCATCTTCGTAAAGGGCGGGGACGTCGCTTCTGGTGAAAAGTTCACCGCCGGAAAAGGTCTGGGGATCTTCAAAATAACGGGAAAGTTTTAAGACCTGCCCTCTTAAAAGGGGCATTCCTTCCTTTCCGAACACGAAAAAGATTCCTTTTCCTCTGCTTTGGGATACGAATACCACCGGCATACAAAAGGTACTGGCGGCAAAGGAGGCCATTTCCTCCGCCCCTTCAAAAAGAAGCAGTGCCTTCTGACCGGCTTTTTGCAGACCGCCGGCAAGACTGGTAGCAAAATAAGAACTGCCTTTTTCCTTTTCGTCCCAAAGGATGCCTACACCGCCGGAAAAATATTTTCCCAGGGCGTAGCCCAGTTTTTGCGCGCCGGTTGCATCAAGCCCCGGCCCTTCTCCCTGGGCCGCTCCTTCCTCCGTAAACACCAGTCCTTCTTCGGCAAAGACCGGGGTACGGGAAATAACGGTACCGGGGGGATATTTTTTTCCTCTTTCCGAGGAAGAAGAAGACAGGGTCACACTCCCTGCTCCTAATACACTGTCAGGTAAGACCAGAGAATCCTGGCCGATACGGCAACGCTCACAGAGAAAGGCATCTTTCACCTGAGCGCCTTTTTTCACCTTCACGTCCTCTAAAACCACCGAGCCGGAAACGCTGGCTCCTTCCTCCAGGTGAGCACCGGGAGAAATGACGGAGCCGTTTTTAACCGTAGCGCCGGGAGATATGGTGGCCGTATGGGAAATGAAGCAAACTCCTTCCCCATCTCCGCTTTTTTCCACGCGGCCGCAAGGGGAAAGATAGGTTTTTGCCTTCCCGTGCATCACGTCCAGATTGCAACGGTAAAGGCTTGAGATCTTGCCGATATCACACCAATATCCATCATCCTTATAACCGAAAAGGGCGTATCCCTTCCGAATGAGATGAGGAAAAAGGTCGTGAGCAAAATCAAAGGCTTTTCCCTCGGGGATCTCTTTTAAGATCCCGGGGGACAGAATATAAATGCCGGTATTGGCAAGGTCGCTTAAAGTTTCGGACCAGTCCGGCTTTTCCGAAAAGGCAAAGATGCGCTCCATGGTATCCTGCAGTACCACGCCGTATTCCAGAGGAGTCTTTACACTGGAAAGGATCACCGTAACGTCTGCCTTTTTTTCTTTATGAAACTGAATAGCGCTTCCCAGATCAAAATCACAAAGGGCATCTCCGCTCATCACGAGAAAGCACTCTTCTCCCAGAAACTCCTTTTCCAGAAGCTTGACCCCGCCGCAGGTGCCAAGAGGCTCTTCCTCCAAAAGATAGGAAAGGCTGATATCAAAGGCACGGTTGCCGTAGCGATGGCGGATCTGGTGGGCCAGATAATGGGTAGTAACAAAAGCCTTTTTGATCCCGTGATGGGACAAAAGGGACAGGCAATAATCCATGACCGGACGGGCAAGGACCGGCACCAGGGGTTTGGGTCTTGTATCGGTAATGGGACGAAGTCTTTCTCCCCGTCCTCCTGCTAAAATCACTGCTTTCATACTTGTCCTCCGAAAAAATAATGTATCATTATTTTTTCCGTATTGGACAGTATCTATTCGGCAAAGACCTTTCTTTTATTCCGAAATAAAATCTTTGATCTTATATAAAACTTTTTCGCCCTCTTCTTCGCCTACTTCGCCCAAGGCGCAAAAGACGCCCTTTTGGTAAAGACGAAAACGATCTCCGATCTCGGAAGATAAGCCCAGTTTTTCTATTTTTACCCGGCATCCGTTTAAGATCAGTCGGTCAAAAAAATCCGGCAGGGCAAAAACGGGATAAATTTCAAACAGTTCTTCCGTAGGAAGAAGGATGTCATAGCGCTCCTCTTCCGTCATATTTTCCACTTCGGAAAGAGTCAGTGCGCTATCTAACGTAAAGATACCGCTTTGCTCCCGGCAAAGGACACTCATAGCGCCAAGACAGCCTGCTTTTTTGCAAACGTCCGTAAGTAGGGTGCGGATATAAGTACCTTTGGAAACGGCAAAGCGAATTTCCGCTTCTTCTTTGGAAAAAGAGAGAAGCTCTGCGGAGAAAACCGTAATCGGGCGGGCTTTTCTCTCTATTTCTTTTCCCTCTCGGGCGTATTCATAAAGCTTTTTTCCGCCGACTTTTACAGCAGATACCATAGGCGGGATCTGAAGAGAATCCCCCAAAAAAGATACTACGGATTCCCGAAACTTTTCTTCTTCCGGAAAAATATCATTTTCCGAGATCACCTTGCCCCAGATATCCTGGGTGTCGGTTTCCATGCCAAAGCGAACCTTGGCACGGTACACTTTTACCTCACCGGGAATCAGATCCAGGGCCTTTACGGCTCTGCCGATGAGAATGGGAAGAACACCCGTAGCCTGGGGATCCAGCGTTCCCGTATGTCCCACTTTTTTGGTGCCATAAAGTCTTCTGACACGGGCTACCGCATCGTGAGAGGTAAAGCCTGCTTCTTTTTTCAGGCACAAAACACCGCTTTTCAAGAAAGTCTCCTTCCGGCTTCTTCCAAAAGGCGGGGAAGGATCTCTTCTTCTTCTTTGCCGGTAAGAGTGCAACCTGCCGCGGCAATATGTCCGCCACCGCCGAATACACTGCAAAAATCGGAAGCGTTGAAATCTCCTTCGCTTCTGACGGATACCTTATATTCGCCCTCTTCCCTCTCCCGGATCACAAGGGCCACTTTCACGCCTGCAAGCTGACGGACAACGGCAATGAGCCCATCCATATCCGCATAACTTGCGCCCAGTTCTTCTCTTTCTTTGCGGGAAATGAAAAGATAGGCCACTTTCCCTTCAAAGGCAGTCTGCATCCGGGATACGGCGTAGCCTTCCAGTTTTAAACGAAGGGGGCTTTTGGTTTCAAACATCAATTTATTGATGGCGTAAAAATCCCCTTTTTCCGCATAAGGATATAGACTTGCCGCCGCAAGAAAAGTTTCCTCTGTGGTATTGGAATAACGGAAACAGCCCGTATCCGTAGCAATGGCGGTATAAAGAGATTTTGCAAGATAAGAATCAAGCTCTACGGGCAAAAGTTTTACAAGATCAAAAACGATCTCAGCACAGCTTGCCTTTTCCGCATCAATATACTTTACCCCGGCAGGAACCGTATTGATCCTGTGATGATCCAGGGCAATTTCAATTTTGGATACAAAGGGGGCAGAGCAAAGCATTTCGGGGGATGCAATATCCACCGTAATAAAATGCTCCGGTTCAAAGAAAGAAAGCCCCTGCTCCTCTGCTGTCAGATAAGAAAACTCCTCCCCAAAGGGATCGGGACAGAAGACCCGGGCTTGCTTTCCCATTTTCCGCAAAGCATAAGCAAGGGCGTGACTTGATCCCACCGCGTCGCCGTCGGGGGAACGATGACACGCCACAAGAACCCGGTCAAAGCCGGGGTCTTGCAGCATATCGGCAATTTTTACTAAACTATTTTTCAGTTCCATTCACATCCAAATCCTTCAGGACCTGGGCAATATGAGCACCGTGCTCTGCCGACCGGTCATGAATAAACGTAAGTTCGGGAGTCTGACGGAGGTTTAAACGCTTGGCAAGAGAAGAGCGGAGAAAACCTACTGCACTCTCAAGGCCCTTTTTCACTTCTTCCGGGTCTCCCAGAATAATACCGAAATAAATTTTTGCAAATTTCAGATCCTGGGTCACGCTGGCGTGGTTAATGGTAACGAACGCCTGGGATACTCTGGGATCCTTTACTTCGCGAATGATCTCCGACAGGGTATGGGCTACCGAGTCGTTGATCCTTTCCTGTCTATGGTTCATACTATCCTTCCTGAAAGGCTCAGTCGTTCTGAACCTCTTCCATTACGTAAGCTTCGAGAACGTCGCCTACGTGAATGTCGTTGAATTTCTCCAGTCCTACACCGCATTCGTAGCCCTGGTTTACTTCCTTGGCATCGTCTTTAAAGCGCTTCAGAGAGGAGATCTTATCTTCAAAGATCACCACGCTGTCACGGAGAACGCGGATCATACTGTTACGGGAGATCTTACCGTCCAATACGTAAGAACCTGCGATCACGCCAACACCGGGTACACGAATGGTCTGACGAACTTCCGCGTGGCCCAGTACGTTTTCGCGAAGGGTGGGTGCAAGCATACCCTTCATGGCTTTTTCGATCTCTTCCAGGCACTCGTAAATGATACGGTAAGTACGGATATCTACCTGATTCTGGGCAGCGCTTTCCGTTGCGCCTCTGTCGGGACGCACGTTAAAGCCTACGATAATTGCCTGGGAAGCGGCGGCCAGCATTACGTCGTTTTCGGTAATGCCACCTACTGCCGCGTGAATAACCTTTACTCTTACTTCGTCCATGGACAGTTTTTCCAGAGAAGCTTTTACGGCTTCCGCACTACCCTGAACGTCTGCTTTTACGATGATATTCAGGCTCTGAACGCCTTCCTTCATCTGGTTAAAGAAGTCTTCCAGGCTCACCTTTGCATTGGCACGGAATTCTTCTTCCTTCTGCTTATCTTTTCTCTGATCGGCAAGTTCTCTTGCCATCTTCTCGTCTTTTACGGCGTTGAAGATATCACCGGCGCCGGGCACCTGGTCCAGACCCAGAATTTCAACGGGAACGGAAGGACCTGCAGTTTTCAGCTGTTTGCCGTTGTGGTCGGTCATAGCACGAACTCTGCCTACCGCACCGCCGGCAATGATCACATCGCCCACGTGCAGAGTACCGTTCTGTACCAGAACCGTAGCAACAGGACCTCTGCCCTTATCCAGTTTCGCCTCGATAACAGCACCTTTTGCTTCACGGTTGGGGTTGGCCTTCAGATCTGCCATTTCGGCAACCAGAAGGATATTTTCAAGAAGATCCGGAATTCCCTTGCCGGTGAGGGCAGATACGGGAACGCAGATCACGTCACCGCCCCATTCTTCGGGAACCAGATCGTATTTGGTCAGTTCCTGCTTGATGGCGTCGGGATTTGCCTGGGGTTTATCCATTTTGTTGATGGCAACGATAATGGAAACACCGGCGGCCTTGGCGTGGTTGATGGCTTCCACCGTCTGGGGCATGATACCGTCATCCGCGGCTACTACAAGTACCGCAACGTCAGTCAGCTGGGCACCTCTGGCACGCATTGCGGTAAAGGCGGCGTGGCCGGGGGTATCCAGGAAGGTGATGGGCTTTCCATCTACTTCGATCCGGTATGCACCGATGTGCTGGGTAATACCGCCAGCTTCGCCTGCGGCAATATTGGCGTGACGAATAGCGTCCAAAATAGAGGTTTTACCGTGGTCAACGTGACCCATTACAACAACAACGGGGCTACGAGTTTCCAGTTCGGCATCTTCGTCTTTGTGCTCGTCGATGAGTTTTTCTTCAATGGTCACAACCTTCAAGGGCTTGGCTTCACTGCCGAATTCATCGGCAACCAGGGCTGCAGTATCAAAGTCAATGCTCTGATTTGCGGTGGCCATAGCGCCCATCATCATCAGCTTTTTCATAACCTCGGCAGTGGTAACGCGCAGTTCCTTGGCAAGGTCGGAAACGATGATGGTTTCAGGCAGGAAGATCTCGGTAGGAATGGTAGCTCTTACTACGTTTTCACCACCGCGTTTCTTCTTTTCGTTTCTGCGGGGACGGCGGGGCGTCATACGGCGGCGGTTTGCATCCATACCGAACTCGTAATTCTTCTCGTCGTATTTGGAAAGGTCAATATCAACGATCTTGGTATCGATGATACGGGTCTCTTTTTTCTTGGCAACAAACTCGGTCTTGGGGCCGTCGAATACAGGGGTCTGGGGCGCGGAGGGAGTGCGCTTTTCACCTCTGTCTTCTTTCTTCTTGTCTTTCTTTTCACTCTGACCGGGACGGGCGTTGGCAAAGCGTTCCTGCTTTTCCAGTTTCTTTCTTTCGGCTTCTGCCTTGGCGTTAGCAGCGGCTCTTTCGGTAGCGGCTTTTCTTTCCGCAGCCTTTTTCTCTTCCAGAGCGGCCTTTTCTTTGGCGGCCTTTTCCGCAGCAGCTTTTTCGGCGGCAGCCTTTTCAGCGGCAGCCTTTTCGGCAGCGGCTTTTTCAGCGGCAGCTTTTTCGGCGGCAGCCTTTTCGGCGGCGGCTCTTTCAGCGGCGGCCTTCTCCTCTGCTTCTTTCTCCGCAATTTCCTGTGCGGTGGGTGCTACTTTGTATTTTCCGTCAATATAGTCATTGATATTCTCAAAAGGATAACGGTCCATCAAAGTCTGAATGACAAAGCTGACCTCGTCCTTTTCCAAGGTACCGCCGGTCTGCTTGGTCATATTAAGTTCAGCAAAGATGGCAATGATGTCCTTGGATTTGACATCAAGATCCTTTGCAAGTTGACTGATTTTTACTGTTTCTGCCATTAAAATCCCTCCATAAGGCTTCAAAGAGAAGCCAACACTAAGTTCACAAATTCACACGGCACGCTAACGCATACCACGTCTTTGTCCTTTCCCAGGGCCTGACCCAATTCTTTTTTGGTAAGAGAAATTCTCTTTACCGGAATTTCCTTATGGGTCGCCAGGGGAATGATCCTGTCCTCGGTGTTCTTTGCGGCGTCAGACGCCAAAAGAACGAGAGCGGCTTTGCCTTTGTGCATTTCTTCTTTTACAAGGGTGATTCCCTGGGTGATCTTCCCTGCTCTGCGGCAGAGTCCCAAGGCGCCCTGAATTTTCGACGCGCTCATCCCCGGAAAAGCTCCTCAAGGCTGATCCAGACCTCTTCGGGAACGGCAAGATCGAAACCGCGCTCCAGTCTTTTTGCTTTTCTTGCCTTATTCAGACAAGTTATACTGGGGCAAAGATACACACCGCGGCCATTGGCCTTTCCGGTTTTATCCAGTTCAATTTTGCCTTCCGGTGTACGGACAACACGGACAAGTTCTTTTTTACTCTTTTGCTCGTTGCAACCGGCACAGCGGCGCAAGGGCACTTTTTTCTCTGTCATTTTTATGCCTTGATATCAATCTTGTAGCCGGTGATCTTGGCGGCAAGACGAACGTTCTGACCTTCTTTACCGATGGCCAGGGACAGCTGATCGGGCGCAACCTCTACCTGACAGGTCTTATCTTCAAATACGTCTACGGAAAGCACCGTAGCAGGAGCCAGAGATGCGGCGATGAATTCTGCCGGATCTTCGCTGTACTGGATCAGATCGATCTTTTCACCGGGGGCTTCCTTCAGAATATTTGCCTTTCTCATTCCCTTTACACCGATACAGCTACCGATAGGATCTACGTTTTCATCTCTGGAGTAAACGGCAACCTTGGTGCGGCTTCCGGCTTCTCTTGCGATGGCGTGGATGATTACGGTACCGTCCTGAATTTCAGGTACTTCGGTCTCAAACAGACGCTTAATGAAATTGGGATGGGTACGGGAAAGAACGATAATGGGATTGCGGGTCTCTTTCTTTACTTCGCACACGTATACCTTTACGTGGTCACCCACCTTGAAGCGGTCAGTGGGAAGCTGTTCTGCACGGGTCAGAGTAGCCTGGGTATTTTCAAATTCCAAAATCACGTTGCCGGTGTTCTTTTCGATGATCATAACGGTACCGGTAATGATGCCTTCGGACTTCTTTTCATATTCTTCGATCAGTTTTCCCCGTTCTGCTTCACGGATACCCTGAACGATCACCTGCTTTGCATTCTGGGCAGGGATTCTGCCGAAATTCTTGGGCTTGAATTCATATTCCTGCACGTCGCCGATCTTGGCGCGCTTGGATTTCTTGCGGGCAGTTTCCAGATCCAGTTCGCAGGTAGGATCGGTCACTTCCTCTACTACCGTCATCAAGCGGTACATTTTTACCTTGCGCTTTTCGGTATCGATGGCAATGCGGACGTTTGCTTCGTTATTATTTTCTTTCTTATAGCCGGTCAGAAGCGCAGCTTCCACTCTTTCCAGCATAAATTCCTTGGGGATTCCTTTTTCTCTTTCCAAGGCTTCCAAAGCTTCAAAAAAATCGTTGTTCATTTCCCGTATCCTTTCATTTCTCAATCAAGCTCTTTTTTATTCTTCCGCCGTGACAACTTTTGCCACAGCTTCTTTTTTCAAACGCAAAGACTGGCCCTCTACTGCAAGGCAGATCTCTTCCCCGTCGTAGGAAATAAGATCTCCCTCAAAGCTTTTTTTGCCATCCAAAGGGGCGTACAGACGAACGGAAACCGGCTGTCCCAGATAAAAAGCAAAATGCTCGGGTCTGGTCAAAGGACGGTTCATACCGGCAGAAGATACTTCCAGGTAATAGGCCTCTGCAATGGGGTCTTTTTCATCTAAAATGGGGCTAAGCAGGCGGGACACCTTCTCGCAGTCGTCCAGATCAATAGGGCTCTTGCGGTCCGGCTTCTCAATGGTAATGAGAAGATTGAAGTCGGCGCCTTCCTTATAGTAGTCTACATCCCAAAGAAGATATCCCATCTCCTCTACGGGTCCGCGGACGATCTCCTCCACTAATGCGGCAATTTTACCGCGACCTTTTCTTTCTGCCAAAGTCATAACCTCACAAAAAAGTCTACTCATAGCAAAGCGAGTAGAGCGGAAATCCACTCTACTCCCTTACGATCATATTGCTATGGTCACATTCTAACACAGCCACTTTTAAAAATCAAGAGTTTTTCCGTTTTTTTCTTATTTTTACTGATCCTTTCTTTTATTTCTCCTAATATTCTATTGAATATAAGAGAAAAATATGCTAAAATCATACAGGTTCCACTCCATTTTCTATATCAAAAGGAGAAAACAATGAAACTTCAAAAATTACTTGTCCTGGCCCTGGCGCTTCTTCTTTGCCTTTCCCTCTTTTCCTGCGCAAAAAAAGAGCCTCAGACCAAAACCGAAGAAGAAGATAAAACCGAAGAAAAACTGGACCCCATATTTGATACCTACGATCACTCGGAAGAAGTTGAGCTTTTGGACAATACGGAGACCTGGCTTGGCCTTTCCGATTCCGGCCCCTTAAAAGATAAGGACGGCTATCAAATTAATATCATCAAAAACAAAAAGGACCTGGATCCTTACCGCCCTTACATTTTTTCCCTTTCAGCGGAAGATGAAGAGAGAATGCTTTCCGACAAAGACGGCAGAATCGTTCTCATTGAGCTTGTGGCCGAAGATGAATACACCCAGTATTCTACCGACAGTATCCAAAGCTTTGCCGGCACCATGACCGTTGCCATCTCCCGCCACGAAGCAGAAGAGCCGACGGATGCCCACACTTTCTTCCTTCTCTACTTCCCCGGTGAAATGTACCGCGGCGAGGCCGTAGAAGTCCTTCTCTCATAACAAAATAATAAAAATACAAAAAGCCGTGCCTTGCACGACTTTTTTGTTTTGGCGGAGACGGTGGGATTTACCCCTTCGGGCATAAACTTCGAATCCCTTCCATCTTCAATAAAAACAAAAAAAGCCGTGCCTTGCACGACTTTTTTGTTTTGGCGGAGACGGTGGGATTCGAACCCACGTGCGATTGCTCGCAAACTGATTTCGAGTCAAGTGTCAAAAAACGAACTTGGCGGAATTTAACGGAAGATAACGGCAACAGAGAGAACCCCGAAAACCCCGATGTTTTCAGGGGTTTTATCATTTTTATATCCAAAAACACAGTGATAATCAGGGTCTAAAAGTCTCTTCCGATTTTGCCGAGTTCTAATGGATTTTTGAGAAAGTCTATTAGAATTTTTCGTAGAACTACGCCTATTTTCACCTCAAAATCACCCCTTTGGCAGTGCAATAAAAAGTGCTGGTTGAGGCATACGAAACACAAAATCGTGTTGGCTAATCAACGGACAGAATAAAAATGCCGTTATCGGCAAAAATATAAGCGACTGTCATTTTTGACTAATTGACATTTTGCCGATATTGTGATATACTAATAGCAGTAAATTTGGAGGTAGGAATATGAAATATCTATCCGTTAAAGAGGTCGCTTTACTTTGGGATACATCTGAGCGTAGTGTTCGCAATTATTGCGCCGCAGGTCGTGTTCCCGGTGCTTTCCTGACGGGCAAGACTTGGAACATCCCCGAAAACGCAGAGAAACCCGAAAGAAGTAATAAAAGCAAACCCGCACCACAGACCTTACTTGATATTCTGAAAGAGGAAAAGCGTGGTCAAGTTCACGGCGGAATTTATCATAAAATACAGATTGAACTGACCTACAACTCTAATCATATTGAAGGCAGCCGCCTAACCCACGATCAGACCCGTTATATCTTCGAAACCAACACTATCGGCTTAACCGAAGAAGGTGTGCGTGTTGATGATATTATCGAAACCGCTACCCACTTCCGCTGTATCGATGAAATTATTGAGAGTGCAAAATCACAGCTAAGTGAAAAGTTTATAAAGCATCTGCATTTTATTCTTAAGACTGGTACAAGCGATTCGAAAAAAGATTGGTTTGTCGTTGGTGATTATAAAAAGTTGCCGAACGAAGTTGGTGGTAGAGAAACTACCCTCCCCGAGGACGTGTCGGGAAAAATGAAAAAACTCCTTGCGGATTATACCAACAAACACAATGTTACACTTGAAGATATAATTGAGTTCCACGTAATGTTTGAACGCATCCATCCGTTCCAAGACGGGAACGGTCGTGTCGGCAGACTTATTATGTTCAAAGAGTGCTTAAAACACGGTATTGTACCGTTTATCATCGAAGATAAAATCAAAATGTTCTAGTATCGCGGACTAAAAGAATGGAATCAGGAAAAGGGTTACCTTACCGACACAGTTCTTTCTGCACAGGATACATTCAAGGCATATTTGGATTATTTCAGAATAAATTATGAGGAATAAAGTATGGCAAAAAACACAGGTAAAGAATACGAAAAATTAACGCAATATATATTCGATCAAATTGTTAATCAGCAACAGGTTAATACAATTGACGTACAACACGATGTGCTTTTACAAGGCAAGTCCACCTCTCATCAAATTGACGTGTATTGGAAATTTGAGGTGGGCGGAGAAGAATACTCGACTATTGTTCAAGCAAAGGATTGGAAAAACAAGGTTCCTCAGAAAGAAATGTTAGCATTTAATGATATTATACGTGATCTTCCGTATGGAACAAAAGGGATTTTTGTATCACAAGCCGGATATCAAAAGGGTGCAATTGATGTCGCTAAAGCTAATGGTATTACAATATACGAATTAAGACCGCCTATATCTTCAGATTGGGATGGCTATATCAAAACAATCAATATATCAATAGAGATGAAACATCCTGTTTATGAAAATATTGAAATCTCTATCGATGAGGAATGGTTAAAAAAACACACTGAAATACAATTAGGAAACAGATTGCATTTTTGTTGTGCGGGAGATGATTTCTTGTATAATGAAAATAATGTTCCCTATATAACTTTTAAAGACTTAATTATGTTTTTAGTAAACAAAAATCCAAATGATGTTAAATATGTTGAACATACTTTCGATAAAGATACTTTTGCTGTTATTGAAAATAAACACGTTAAAATTAAATGTATAAAAGGGAATTTCGGGTATTCTTTCTCTTCCGATTCTATAGTAATTGATGCTGAGAATTTTGTCGGGGCTGTTTTGAAAAATGTAGTATCAGGTGACTCAAAGCTGTTTGATAAGCAATATCGCCTTAAGCAAAAGCAATAAGTCAAATCCGATAATATCTAAGGATTTATACGAATATTTAATGATAAATCAACAACATAAAGAGCAGCAGATTTAGAATCTACTGCTCTTTAGTTTTTAGAAAAGATTTCAGGTTAATTGTTTTCCACACCATCAATATAGCTTTTTAGTGTATTCAATTTTTCTTGTGTATCTATCATTTCCTTTGACAGTTCCGAATGATACTCAATCTGTTTTTCGCTTTTGATGCTTTCGTTTAACACTTCTTCTATCTCTTTAAGCGAATTGTAGACATTAACAAAGCGATACATTGATATACCATTGAGATTATTTGCATTGTTGAAACAACTTTCTGGATATTGCACAACCAATGCGGCAATTTGCAAAGCTTTCTTATAATAGTAAAATGCTTCAAAAAGATAAAATAATCTTTCATTATCAGCTTTTCCTACTTTGATATCATCATACTTTTGAAAATAGTCTCTTGACAAAAGTATACCATCACAAGCAATATGATCAAATTTATCAACTAAAGATTTTGCATCAGTTCTGGTTATTTTCCCGTCATCTGCATCTGTCTCTTCTTTGCTGGATTTTCTATATCTTCTAAGTTTTTTAATTAGATATTTCAGAAGAAAATATAATATAACAATTATAACAATCTTCAAAACAATACCCCAAAATCCATTTAGAAGAATTAATTCTGATGAAATATAAAGAGAAAAAACTGCCGATAATAAAGATGATAATATTTCTTCTATTTCACTGCCAATAGAATCTTGAACAGACTCATTTATTTGTCCGATTTTATCCGTTATATAAAATCGTAATAATTCAATATACTTACTTATATTCATTTCACCGCCCACTTTCTTATTGTATGATATATTCTTTATTGTTATCCCAATCAACTTCTTCATGTTTGAGTTTCATAAGAGAATATTGACCTGTAAGATTGGCATTTAACAAATCATATTTTTCAATCAAATCTTTATCGGTGAGTTGGTTTTTTCGCTTATCAAAGTGTTTCTTGAAAATCTGAACATGTTCAAAATATAAATAATCGCTTATACATGTTTTGTTCATTGCATTAATGTACTTATTTGCAGAAGAATTTTCATTGTCAATTCTATTTAGCAAACTTATTATAAAGAAAAATATAGAAACTACATTGAAAGGAATACGCACATACTTTTCATCGTTATTTCTGATCTTCAAAAAAGAACGGCGTATAGTCTTAATTTGTGTTGTTGACACTCTCTTTAGCCGGATTTTCTTTTTTAATCCATTTAATCTCCACTCACGGTTAATCTCATCGCGTATGAGCGAACATATTGCATTCAAACCAGCATCAGGTCTGTGAAAATAAAATTTTCCAATTTCTCTTAACACATCGTCAAAGTTAAAATTTGTAATAATTTTGTCACAAGGAAATGTTGCATAGCGATATGTAGGTAAAAATATTGGATTGTAATTTTGCATTTGTATCATTATCTTTTCCTCCGATATTAAACACCACTAACACAAATTGAAAGTGTATATGTTTTTAAACTAATGTGATTAACAGTAACATCTTCACCATATACTTTTGAAAATAATCCTTCTCCGATGTACTTCCCATACGCTTCCTTTGCTGTCCAAAGTTCAAAGAAGCGGGTTAGGATTTCGGTGTTGGTGGTATAAGTAAAGTCTTGCTCCGTGGGTGTGTGACCAAAGATGTAAAGTAATTCCTTATCTGTACAGATGCGTTTGGCAATCGATAAATCAATCGATCGAATTTGTTCAATGTCAATGCCTATTGGTTTGTTGTCAATAGCACAAACAACCATATCTCCCGAATGGCTGATATTAAACTCCACGGCCAAGTCTTTTGCATAAGGCTTGCCGTGTTCTTTTACGCCGAAAGTGATATTTTCGGGTGCAACACTGCACCATTCGGCTATAGCTTTTCGAGCGAGCATTTCGCCGGCAACCGTTCGCTTTTTGTCATCAACAAAACGAAACC
>JAZNRO010000044.1:0-7838 GCA_045590715.1 Eubacteriales bacterium
CTTGCTTCAACAATCGGATGGCGTTTTATCGCATTGCCCGGCATCATAATATACTTTTGCGGCGATTTTTCATAAGTTTTCGTGTGTTCCTCGCGATCGGCAGTGTCCACTACACTCTGCGAATGGGACACGCGTGTGCACATTTTCAGCAACACGGGGGTGTCAAACTGTTCGGAAATCTCATAGGCAAGCTTAGTAAATGCCAGTGCTTCTGCGGAATCAGACGGTTCAAGCATCGGAATTTTGGATGCCTTTGCATAGTAGCGGGAATCCTGCTCGTTCTGTGAACTGTGCATACCGGGATCGTCCGCAACACCAATGATCATACCGGCGTTGACGCCCGTGTAGGCAATCGTAAAGAGAGGGTCGGCGGCAACGTTCAGGCCGACATGTTTCATGCCGCAGAAGCTTCGGCTTCCTGCGAGTGATGCGCCAAAAGCCGCTTCCATTGCTACTTTTTCATTGGGTGCCCATTCAGCATAGACTTCCTTGTATTTTGCTACCGCTTCGGTAATCTCTGTGCTGGGAGTACCGGGATAACTGGAAACAAAGCTGCAGCCGGCTTCATAAAGGCCTCTGGCAACAGCGGCGTTTCCGAGCATGAGTTTTCTCATTTATGCATTCTCCTTTTTCAAGATCTCTTCTCCGATAGAATCCTTCACCGTTACGGTAACGGTCTTTTCATAGCAGGAGAAAAGGCTGTCGATATGCTCCTTGCGGGGCTTTTTGGTAATAAGCGATACGGCGGGCACAAGCAGAAGGCCAAAAAGCATACAGAATGCACCTGCCTGAATGGGGGAACGGATGATCTGCGGCAAAAGGGTAGGCTTTGCCATAGAAAGGATCATCACGATAGTAGAAAAAGCAAAGTTTGTCCACACGGCGGTAGAGGTAACCTTTTTCCAGTACAATCCGTAAAGGAAAGGAGCCAAAAACGCGCCTGCCAGAGCACCCCAGGAAATACCCATTAGCTGAGCAATGAAGGTGACGCTGGAATTATGCTGAATAATGGCAATAACTGCCGAGACGGCAATGAAAACCAAAACGAAAATCCGCATAGTGAGAAGCTGTTTTTTCTCTCTCATCTTTTTGGCAAATACGTCCCGAACAAGATCCAGGGTAAGGGTGGAAGAGGAAGTAAGTACCAAGGAAGAAAGGGTGGACATAGAAGCGGACAGTACCAAGATCAGCACCACCGCAATGAGAACGTCGGGAAGGGTCTCCAGCATTTTCGGAATAATGGCGTCGTACCCGCCTTTTGGAACACCGCCTGTCACGTCCAGACGGTCAGAGAAGAGTCTTCCGAAACCGCCAAGGAAATAGCATCCGCCGGCAACCACCGCCGCAAAAAGGGTGGAGATCACCGCACCTTTGCCAATGGCCTTTTCGCTTTTGATGGCGTAAAACTTCTGTACCATCTGGGGAAGACCCCAGGTACCAAGAGAAGTTAAAAGCACCACGGACAAAAGGCCCATAGGATCCGGTCCGAAGAAAGAGGCAAATACGCCGGGGGTATCGGAAACCAGAGGATCCTGCACCCTGCCCAGAGAATCCAGTGCAGACATAAAGCCGCCCTCGCCCTTCAGCACCGCCGCGATCACCGCCACGATACCGAAAAGCATTATAATACCCTGAATAAAGTCGTTAATGGCAGTTGCCATATAACCGCCCAGGATCACGTAGACTCCGGTCAGCGCCGCCATTACCATAACGCAAAGGGAGTAATCAATATCAAAAGCCATACCGAAAAGACGGCTCAGGCCGTTATAAAGAGAGGCGGTATAGGGAATAAGAAAAATAAAAATTAAAAGAGAGGAAGCCGTTTTCAGCTTGGGATTTTCAAATCGGGCGCCGAAAAACTGGGGCATGGTAGCGGAATTCATATGCTGGGTCATAACTCTGGTTCTTCTGCCGAGGATCTTCCAGGCAAGAAGCGAGCCTAAAATGGCGTTTCCAATGCCCGCCCAGGTAGCGGCAATGCCGTATTTCCAGCCAAACTGTCCCGCATAACCGATAAATACCACGGCGGAGAAATAACTGGTGCCGTAAGCAAAAGCCGTAAGCCACGGGCCAACGCTTCTGCCACCCAGTACAAATCCCCCTACGTCGGTAGCATTTTTTCGACAGATAAAGCCGATATACAGCATCACTGCGAAAAAGATGACAAGCAAAAATACTTTAATAAACATTTCTTTTTATCCTTTGATCTGCGCCTCCACAAGACTTCCCTTGCAGTATTTCTCGCGAAGAACCGGCTTTTCGATCTTGCCGGTAGGATTGCGGGGTACTTTATCAAAAAAGATCTTTCTGGGGCGTTTATAACGGGGCAGACCCTCGCAGAAGAGATTGATCTCTTCCTCGGTCAAATGATCCCCTTCTTTGATTTCTACGATAGCGCAGGCAATTTCACCCTGGCGGGCATCGGGAAGACCGATGACAGCAACGTCCTTGATCTTCTCGTGCTGACGGAGAAAGTCCTCGATCTGAACGGGGTAAAGGTTTTCACCGCCGGAAATGATCACGTCCTTCTTTCGGTCAACCAGGTAAATGAAGCCCTCTTCGTCGGTCTTTGCCATATCGCCGGTAAAGAGCCAGCCGTCCCGCAGAACCTCTGCGGTAGCTTCCGGATTTTTATAGTAGCACTGCATCACGCCGGGGCCTTTTACGCAAAGCTCACCCACGTCACCCTCTGCCACTTCTTTGCCATCGGGAGAAACGATTTTCGTTTCCCAGAGATAGCCGGGCTTTCCAATGGCGCCAACCTTATGAATATTCTCTACGCCAAGGTGTACACAGCCGGGGCCGATAGACTCGGAAAGGCCGTAGTTGGTATCGTATTTATGATGGGGGAAAAGCTTCATCCAGCGACGGATCAGACTGGGGGGGACGGGCTGTGCACCAATGTGCATCAGACGCCAGGAATCCAGAAGATAATCGGAAAGCTGAACCTTGCCGCTGTCTACCGCATCCAGAAGATCCTGGGCCCACGGAACAAGGAGCCACACGATGGTACACTTCTCTTCCGTTACCGCTCTTAAGATCCACTCGGGCTTTACGCCGCGAAGAAGGACCGCACGGCTACCGGACAAAAGAGAGCCGAACCAGTGCATCTTGGCGCCGGTATGATAAAGAGGGGGGATGCAAAGAAATACGTCGTCCTTGGTCTGACCGTGGTGGTTCTGCTCGGTCTGGCAGGAAGAGACGAGAGATAAGTGATTATGCAAAATAGCCTTGGGGAAACCGGTAGTACCGGAAGAAAAATAAATGGCGGCGTCATCACTGTCTTCCAGCTTCACGGGAGGCGCAGAGGAAGAGCAGTAGGAAGAAAGGGCCAGGCAGTCTTCCGCATATTCAGGGCCGTTCTTTCCTACAAAGAACAGATTTTTTACCCCGGGCATCTCATCCACAATGGAATCAATACGGGTAACAAATTCCGGTCCGAATACCAAAACGGAAACGTCCGCTAAGTCCACGCAATACCGGATCTCTTCTCCGGAATAACGAAAGTTCATAGGAACGGCAATACAGCCGGCCTTTAAAATACCGAAATAAATAGGGAGCCACTCCAGGCAGTTCATCAGAAGGATGGCCACCTTGGTACCGCGGGTAAAGCCGCGGCTTAAAAGAAGGTTGGCAAAACGGTTGGCTCTGCGGTCAAAATCACGCCAGGTGATCTCTCTGCGATAAGGGGCGTCGGCAGCGCTCTCAATGAGAGAAAATTCCCGCCAGGTACGGCCAAGGTCACGCTCGTTGGTGGGATTCAGTTCCACCAGAGCAACCTCTTGCCCCAAAAGTCTTGCATTTTGCTCCAAAAAATCGGTAATTGCCATAGAAATACTCCTTAACATAAAAAAAAGACCCTTCTACTTTGTAGCAGAGGGCGAAAAACGCGGTACCACCTCATATTCACCGCAAAAAAGCGGCCTTACGGGATAAATCCACACGCTCTATCGGGCGCACCCGTCTTCCCCTACTGCCTTTTTCAGGAAAGCCGCTCCAAAGTGTATTGGGTCTTTTTTGTTTTCTGCCTTGCACCAACCGGCATCTCTCTGTAAAACCGCAAAAAGACTTACTTCTCTTCTTCTCCGCGTTCGTTTTTAAAAAATATATAGGTAGAATATCACTTTTTTCTTTCAAAGTCAATAAATTTTTTCGGAAAATCCTACCGGTTTTTTCAAAAAAATCCATTTTCCCTTTACTATTTTCAAAAAAATCATAAAATGGCGGTCTTTTCCTTTACAAAGAGCGTTTTTCATTCTATAATGAAAGGTAGTAAAAAACCAAAGAGGTACTTCATGTTTTCTTTCGAAGTTTGTCTTCTGACCTTGCAAAAGGTAGCCTTTCTCTTATCGGTGATCCTTACCGGCTTTCTTTTGTACAGAGGTAAAATCATAGAGCGAAAAGCGGCGGGTATGCTTTCGGTACTGACCACCACCGTCTTTTCCCCGGCCTACTGCTTAAGCTTTCTCCCCCAAACCTTTACGGTAGAGAATCTATCGGAAAATCTTCTGGTCCTTTTTCTTTCCCTGGCGCTTTTGGGACCGGTCCTGGCTTTTTCCGTTTTCCTTTCCAAAAAGGTAGCAAAAAGCGACTTTGAAAGAAGGAGTCTGAATTACATTTTCGCCTTTGCCAATACCGGGTATTTCGGTTATCCGGTGATCGAAGGGGTCTTCGGCCCAGAGGCTTTGGGACAGTTTATGGTCTTCTGTATCCCCTTTAATATCTGTCTTTACAGTTACGGCTACTCTCTTTTTATGAACGACGGGAAAAAGCCGCCTTTGAAAAAAATTTTATTTTCCCCGGTGATGATCAGTTATTACCTGGGAATGATTATGGGCCTTTTGGGCCTTTCCTTCCCCGGCTTCTTAAAAGACACGGTAACAGGCCTTGGCGCTTGTATGAGCCCCGCTTCCATGCTGTCCGCCGGTATTATCCTTGGCACCCTTCCCCTAAAAAAACTGCTTTCGGGCACCCGCCCCTATCTCTTTTCTCTGGTGCGCCTGGCCCTGATCCCCGCCTTTTTCGGCCTTGTTTTATTTACCGTAGGCGTTCGCGGGATCTATCTTACCATCGCAGTTTCCGCACTGTCTATGCCCTGCGGTATGAACACCGTTGTCTTCCCCGAAAGCTTCGGATACGATGCAACGGATAATGCAAAGCTTTGCTTTGTTTCCTGTATTTTGTCTATTATTACCCTGCCCCTGGTCTTCGGACTGATCTCCTGACCGGGCGCGTTTATCTAGGAGGATATGATGGGATTTATCAAAACCCCCGTAAAAGGAATGAACGACTTTTTACCCCGTGAAATGGCGCTCCGCCAGAAGGTGCTCCGCCAGATCCGGGATACTTACGCCGCTTTCGGCTTCGGTGAGATCGAAACTCCCTGTATGGAGCATATTGAGAACCTTACCGGAAAGCAGGGCGGTGAAAATGAAAAACTGATCTTTAAGGTAATGAAAAGAGGCGCAGCCCTTACAAGAGCCCTGGAAAAAGGCGATGAACTTGCCGACTCCGGTATGCGGTACGATCTGACCCTGCCCCTCTCCCGTTTCTACGCGGCAAATTCCGCCACCCTTCCCTCTCCCTTTAAAGCCCTGCAGATCGGCAACGTTTGGAGAGCCGACCAGCCCCAGAAGGGCAGATTCCGTCAGTTTACCCAGTGCGATATCGACATTCTGGGCGACGCTTCCATTCTGGCAGAAATTGAACTGGTAGGCGCCACCTGTCATATGCTTTCAAAACTTTTAGGGGATACCGACATCGGCTCCTTTACCGTTCATCTAAACGATAGAAGGATCCTTCGGGCTATGGCCCTCTCCGTAGGATTTCCGGAAGAAAAACTGGAAAACGTCTTTATTATCCTGGATAAACTGGATAAGATCGGTATAGATGGCGTGAAAAAAGAACTTCTGGCAGAAGGCCTGGAAGAAAAAGCGGTAGATGCCTACACCGCCATCTTTGAAAAAGATTCTGCCTGTTCTGTTACCGATTTCTGCTCCTTCCTTTCCGAAGAGTTCCTTGACAAAAGAGTAGCAGAAGGTCTTGATACCATTTTATCCTGCGTGAAAAACAGCCTTTCCCCCATGGCAAAACTAAAATTTGACCCCACCCTGGTTCGGGGTATGGGCTATTACACCGGCACCATTTTCGAAGTAAAACTGGACCAGTATAACTTCTCCATTGCCGGCGGCGGCAGATACGACGAAATGATCGGCAAATTCTCCGGCCAGTCCGTTCCCGCCTGCGGCTTCTCCATCGGTTTTGAGCGCATCATCACCATCTTAAAAGACGAAAATCTTGCAGAAGTAAAAGACGAAGGAAAGACCGCCTTCCTGGTAGCGGGTGGTATGAGCGAAGAGAAGCTGAAGGAAATTTTCCAAAAGGCTTCCGACCTTCGGGAAGAAGGCAAGACCGTTACCGTCCTTCCCTTAAAGAAAAACGCCAAATTCCAGATCGACCGCTTAATGGAAGAAGGCTACACCGACATTCAGAGAATCTACAACGACTAAAAAAAACCGTCTCTGCCAAAAGCAGAGGCGGTTTTCTTTTTTATTCTTTTTTACTTTTTTCTTTGGTTTCTTTTTTGTCCTTGGACTTTTCTTTTTTCTCTTTTTTGTCCTTGTCTTTCTTTTCCTTTTCCTTCTTTTCATCACCCTCTTCCTTGGGCTGGAAGGCGGCGGAAACGAAGACGCTTCTGGAATAGAGAATGGCGGCAAAAGCCTCGCAGCAGGTACGAATGACTCTGGCGGCTTTGCCCTTCTTTAAGGGGATCTTTTCCCCTTCGTCAAAAAGTCCGGAAAGAGCGGCGGAAAGCTCCTGGCCAAAGAAGGTAAAGGCCCCTTCTTCTCCCTGCTCTGCAATGAGGTTTTCCAAAAGCAGACCAATATCGGAAAGCTGCATAAAGCGTTTTAAAACCGATATCATATAAAGATAGGCAAGGTGCTTCTTTCCGTAGCGCTTATTTTCCGGCGGGGGAAGAAGCTTTTGCTTTACGTAGTTATTGATCATGGTAGAGGTAATGCACTTTTCCTCTTCGGGATAGAGAGGGGAAAGATAGCGCTCCAATACGCTGATGACCTGGTCCATATAAAGCTCAATATCGGGAAGATCCGACCAGGAAGGACAGGTATAAGAAACAGAGGATTTGGTTTCCATCAATATTTCTCCTTGAAAAATACGAGAATTTATAGTAAAATAGAGTATATCACAGTCCCTCTTTTTCGTCAAGATTCAAAAACGAAAGGACAAATTTCCTTTTTCTATTGACACCGATACGAAAAACTGATAATATAGTTTCGAAAACTAGATGGACGCGAAAGGAGTTTCCATGGCTAAATTTAAAGTAACCCCCTTAAACGAAGTATCCAAAATTGAAAGAATCGTTGATATCCTCACCCAGGCAGAGGCGGAATGTCCCGATAAGGTGGCGTACCGCTTCAGAGTCGGCGCAAATGAAATTGCGGACGTTACCTACCGCGCATTTGGCGAAGATGTAAGAGCCCTCGGCTCTGCTCTGTCAAATCTCGGCGTAGACAAAGAGCACATCGCCATCGTAGCAGAAAACAGCTACCGCTGGATCCAGGTATACTATACCGTTCTCTGTTCCCGCGGTGTTTATCTTCCCGTAGACAAGGAACTGCCGGAGAAGGATCTCTTTTATATTTTGAATAACGGCGATGCAAAGGTTCTCTTCTACTCCAAGAGATTTGAAGCCCTTCTGAAAGAAAAGAGAAGCGAGCTTCCCCAGGTAAAATATTTTATCGGTCTTGACAGAGCAGAAGACGAAGGCGAATTCCTCTCCTTTGCTTCTCTTGTGGAAAAAGGCAAGGCCCTTTTAA
>JAZNRO010000045.1:0-6291 GCA_045590715.1 Eubacteriales bacterium
TTATGTCTTGTTTTTCAAAATCATAGATGAGTTTTCCGCAATCGTTGCTGTTTTTCTCAAGATCAAGACCTTTTTCTTTGCATAGGTCCAAGAAAATACTGTGTCCAACTTTTCCAAGATCGCCGGTTAAAATTAAGTCAAATTTTGCCGGATCCTGTCCGGAAAGTTCAAAATAACGCTGGACAGTATCAGCGCAGGAAGGTGCCATAGCAGAGCCCATATCATTGGCATCGCAGATCCCGAGATCTACTACGATACCGGGTAGAAATTCAGATACGAAGGGGTGTTTTTCGGGGAAGTCGGCAACAATAGCACATCCGGCGCCGGTTACCGTCGTTTGGGCAGAAGGCGGTCTTTGGCATCCGTATTCTAACGGAAAACGGTACTGTCTTTCCGCGGAACAAAAGTGGGAAGATGCTTCTGCCAAAGCTGTTTTGGCAAAGCCGGCATCGACTGCAATCGATGCCATACCAAGGGACAATGCAAAAGTAGAACAAGCGCCGTAAAGGCCGATATAGGGAATGTGTTTATCCTTCATTCCAAAGGTAGAAGCCGCACATTGGTTTGTAAGATCTCCGGCAAAGGAAAGATCAATACTTTCATAATCAAGATCAGCTTTTTTTATGGCGCACTCCGCACACTGTCTAACCAGCTCCGCTTCCGCTTTTTCCCAAGTATCCATTCCGAATTTACTGTCTTCTGATACCAAGTCAAAATAAGCATTTAGCGGTCCCTCTGACTCCAATTTTCCAGCAACGCTTGCAGAACTTATAATCCTTGGTTTTGATTGAAATTGATAGATTTTTCTTGCCATAATTCCATCCCGTTTTTTTCTTTTATTATGGCATTCTGAAAAAAGTAATATTCTAAAAAAAGAAAAAGGAGCCGAAGCTCCTTTATTTATTATCAGGTTGTATAGTTATCGAAATATCCCTGAACCAAGACAACGGGAGTTCCTTTGTCGCCGGAACCGCTGGTAAGGTCGCAGAGAGAACCGATCAGGTCGGTGAGCTGACGGGGAGTGGTACCCTGAGAAGCCATATTTCCAACCAAATTTTCATTCTTTTTCTGAATGCTTTCGGAAATTGCCTTTCTCAGTTCTTCGCCGGAAAGATCTTTGTAATCGTTATCTGCAAGATACTTTAATTTTAGTTCATTGGGCGTTCCGATCAGGCCGTCGGTAAAAGCAGGGGATACTACCGGATCAGCCAGTTCCCAAATCTTGCCTTGGGGATCCTTGAATGCACCGTCACCGTAAACCATAACTTCTACGTGCTTGCCGGTCTTTTCTAAAATTTGTTTTTGAATATCAAGGACCAGGTTTTTGCAATCTCTGGGGAAGAGCTTGATGCTGTCTTCGGTAGCCTTATTGGAACCTAAAAGACCATATTTTTCATTGTAACCGCTATTTCCGCGAGGGGAAGTCATAATATCGTCAAGACCGCAAACAACCTTGGCTCCTGCCTTTTTAAGCAAACGCTTGGAGCGAGCTCTGGTGTGAATATCGCAGGTCAAGATGTGATCAGCGTAGGGGAGAATGGCCTTGGGATTATTTGCAAAAATAATCTCTGCTTCTGCGCCTGCCTCACGGATCAAATTGCCGTAATACTCAACGTAGTCAACACCGGTAAACTCGTGCTTGTTCTCACCGAAAAGTTCACGGTATTTTTCAAGAGTAAGTACGTCGGTATAGGGATCAACACCGGCTTCGTCCAGCTGATCGAGCGTTACCAGGTGATTTCCAACTTCATCAGAAGGATAACTGAGCATCAAAACAACTTTCTTTGCGCCCATTGCAATACCCTTCAGACAAATAGCAAAACGGTTTCTGGACAGAATGGGGAAGATTACACCGATGGTTTCGCCACCCAGCTTTTCTTTTACGTCTGCGGCAATATCATCAACTGAAATATAGTTTCCCTGGGCTCTTGCAACGATAGACTCAGTCATCGAAATAACGTCGCGGTCACGCAGCTCAAAGCCTTCAAATTCAGCTGCTTCCAAAACGCTCTGACATACGATTTCAGCCAGATCATCTCCCTGACGAATAATAGGGCAGCGAATGCCTCTGGAAACAGTTCCTACTCTTCTCATGTTCTTATCCATACCGGATTCCACCTTTTAATAAAGTAGTTATGAAATAATTCATTATCCATAACAGAGTTATTTTACACCATTTTTTTCTATAATTCAATATATTTTCCTAAAAAAGTGATAGAAAATTGTAAATAAAAATACACCTGGCGATATTAGATTTAGGGTTTACAAAAACAAAAAATATTTACATAAAGATGACTGTATAGTATAATAAAGTAAAGCGAGGTGGTTTTATGTCGAAAAAAATTACAAAAATTTCAGAGGAAAACTTTTCTGAATCTGTTGATTATGCCGCTACTCTGAATAGAAAAACTCGTTCGGAAATACTTGCCCGCAAAATCGTTTTACCACTTGGAACTATTGTGCTCGCTCTCAACGCGCTTCTTATCTTTTTGGGGGCTATTTATGCACTTGTTTACAATAATCCGGAAAGACTTTTTGCCTTTACCAAATTTTCCTTCATTCGCGAGTATTGGAATCATATTTTAGGATTTTTCGGCAAATTTACCGATCTTATATATGTAAAAGTCATCTTAATGATTACATATTTACTTATTGTTCCTCTCGCTTTGAGCTGCGTTTTAAAAATTATTATCTCTGTTTTAACTAAAGTTGAGAAGCCGGAAATACGTGGGAATACCGCAGAGAAAGCAAAACGGCTTTACACATATCTGAAAGATATCCCTCAACGTTATGTTGATGCATTTGACGAGCCTCACCTAATTTGGCGCAGAATCTCCGGAATTACTGCCGCTATATGCTCTATGGTGTTTAATTTTTATTATTTTGGTTCAATTCTAATTCAAAGTGGCGATTTTGCGGCATCTATTACAGCGCTGTTTCGTACCAATGAGAATGCGGAAGATATTATGATCTGCATCATTATGGCCGGCTTTTTTTATCTTGGATATGCAATTTTAGATATCGTTTTGTCTCTTATAACCATACGCTTCTACACCTGTTATAATAAGTGGAAGAAGTTTACAAGCGAGGCTGAACGTTACTGGTTATCCGTTGATAAAAAAGAGCGGGAAAGACGTGATAAAGCCTCCAAGGAATCTTACGACGGCTGGAAATATAAAAGCATTGGAACCTCCTTGTATTACAAGGAAAAATTTGATGAGTATTACGCCCAATATACGGGTAAGCCCTACGAAACAGATGAGGACAGAGCAAAAAGAATTGTCTCAGACGTAGAAGATGATCTTTCCGGTAAGGGATACGGAAATTATTAAACTAATATGAAAAGAAGAGATACAAAACTAGTGTTTGTATCTCTATCTTTTTACATCATCTTACAGATCCAATAAATCAATCCGTACACAACGCTGGAAATGGTACCGTAAACAATTACCGGGCCGGCAATGACAAACATTTTAGCCGCAAGACCTAAAACAAAGCCTTCGGCTTTGTTGTCAATAGCAGGGGAACACATTGCATTGGCAAAACCGGTAATGGGAACAAGCGTACCGGCTCCGGCTTTTTTTGCTATTTTATCAAAAATACCAATACCGGTTAATAGACAAGCAGAAAATATCAAAATAATAGGCACCCATTTTTCCGCTGTTTTTTGTTCCAGGTTAGATGCGGTCAAAAGCCAAAGAATTCCTTGACCCAACGTACAAATAAGACCGCCCACAAAAAAAGCGCTGATGCAATTTTTCAAAATAGGGGAAGGGGGTGACTGCTTTTTTGCATAGGCAGGATAATTGTTTTTATTCATAAGATACCTCTTTTTCTTGACCAAATTTTGTTTTTTGATTAAAATGAATCTAGTTTATGATTTTGCAAATTTAATTGATCAAATTCTTTTTTGGATGAATAGTAAATACAGGGACTTTTTTGTGTATAAAAAATGCTGTTTTGAGAATTATAGTGGTATTTACACGTGCCTTTTTCCTTATGCATACAGTCCGAACGGCAAATATAATATTCGTACAAAATCTTCACCTCGCATTTATTGTTTACAAAAATAATGAAAATATTTCACGGAGAAAAAAATGTTAAGATGCGCCAGAGAATCGGATAAAAATGATATTAAAAGGCTATGGCAATCATCTTTTGGTGATTCTGAAGCCTATATTGATTTTTATCTTGAGCACAAATATGATCCGAATAAAACCGTTCTTCTTGAGGTTGATAATATGGTCATCGGCATGGCTCATCTTTTGCCGTGTACACTTAGACCGAAGCAAAAAGCACTTTATTGGTATGCCGTTTGTATTGATGAAAAAATGCGAAACAAAGGTTATTTTCGCCATCTGGTTACAGAAGTATTGAAGGAAACGAAAAGGAGAGGTTTTGTAAATCTTTGCGTACCGGCACCCGGTCTTGAAAGTGTTTATCAAAAAATGGGATTTCATAATTCATATTTGGCAGACGATATTGCTTTTGTAAGAGAAAACAGCAATTTTCCTTCTAATAAAACAAGCTTTCTCAAGGCGAATCCAGAGGATTTTATCAATTTATTCAGGGAAGAGGGCAGTACCGTCTGGTCCCTTGATGCTATTCATTACGCATTTGAAGAAAACGAATATACCGGCGGTAAACAAATAAAATTTCAGTTTGAAGGAAAGACTTACTTTGCATTTGCAATAAATAAGGAAAATCATTATTTGATTGATTATCACAATATAAGTCAAAACGTCTTTGAAAAAATAAAGTATGATTTGTTTACTGAACTAAACTGTGAAAAAATTTTATTTCGAGCACCGGGAAATGGAAAAATCGTAGGACTATCTGATTCCGATTTAGTAAATCTCAATTCTCGTATTACAATTACCCTCGGGTAAATTCATTTCAATTACTGTATTTTTAAAGGGAAGGATAGGATTTAATTCCCTTAAGCGCTATATGCAATTATACAAAAGATAAATTTTGTTCCTACTTTCCGCTAATATTATATCATATTATAAATTTCTTGTCAACTTTTTTATAGATGACAACTTATTACCTTCCTTCAAAGCAAGGTACTGTTTTTTCGATAGGGAAGTGGTTTCTTTAAGACGTTTTAATGCTTCCAAAGAAGATCGCATGCGCTTCTTCTTTATAATTTTGAAATCAGAAGGATTATCAATATCGTAAAGCCGATCAAAATATCTAGGAGGACGAAGACTTTGAACTTTTCCTCTAGATCCAACGACAAAAATTTCGTCAGTTTTATAAACCAACTGCTTTCGTTCGTCATAAAAAGTGCGAGCAATTCCAGGACGCCGAGAACAACCAGAAAACTCTGGAACCAAACCATTTTGCTCATAATAACTAAAATCCTTTCCTTTATGCTTTTTTATCATATACCTAGCAACATAAGCGCAGGTATTCCAATTTACTTCAGCAATAACAGAATAACCTTTTTTCCAAATCTTGTCAATAAAATCACAATTATACATTGGAGATCCTTCGTGATTTCTTTTCCAAAAAGTCAAAGGTAATTCCGGAATATTAAAAAGGATCAAATGATAATGAGGTCGGCCAGAGATAGAACCATATTCACCACAATAATAAACACGTAATCCTTGATGATTATAATGATACTTTAATTGACGTCTTAAATTTTTAATAAAAGACCTACAATGCTCTGGAACGAGTGGATTTGTATCAAAACATTCAAGAACTTCACCAGTATCATCATCAATAACAGAAGGTAAAGATTCAGGAAGATGATCATCATCATAAGTCAAAGTAAGAAAATAATTATTTTCCCACTTCATAGCCTCAAGAAGACAACGAACAGCCCATTGACGAGAATATTCTAGTCTGCAGCCAATACATTGACCACAAGGAATTTCTAACTTTCCATGATAAACATATCCATCCTTTTCATAAGCAGGTAAAGTATTATCATCTACAAAAACAAGACGTTTTTTTCCAGATTCATCATCAATACGATAATAAGCAGGTAAAGGATGATAACAAGCCATAATTATTACTCCTCTATACAAGAAACAGACACTTTTGTTATATGATCAGAATGATCATTAAATACAATAGAATCAACAAAAGAAACATCAAAATAACAAAGCAATTGATCATTATTCCAAATTAAAACACGTTTCAAAATAACACCTCTTTCAAAAAATACTGATAGTTTTTACAAACTAATTTTTCATTAACCAAATTCTTTAATATAGGACAATAATAATAAGAACATGAGCCGACACGATAAGATTTGATCTGATTTCTATAAGCACAATA
>JAZNRO010000046.1:0-2929 GCA_045590715.1 Eubacteriales bacterium
GTTAATAATATGCTTCGTGCCGAGTGCTACAAGCAAAGAATGGAGAAGGGCCTTTCCTTCCTGGAATTCAACTATATGATCATGCAGTCCTACGACTTCTATTATCTGTCTGAAAAGTACGGCTGTAATATGCAGTTCGGCGGTGACGACCAGTGGTCCAATATGCTGGGCGGTACGGAACTGATCCGTAAGAAGACCGGCAAGGACGCTTACGCTATGACCATTACCCTGCTTCTCAACTCCGAGGGCAAGAAAATGGGTAAGACCCAGTCCGGCGCCGTTTGGCTGGATCCTGGTAAGACCAGTCCCTTCGATTTCTATCAGTATTGGAGAAACGTGGCCGATGCAGACGTACTCAAATGCATCCGTATGCTCACCTTCCTTCCTCTTGAGGAAATTGATAAGATGGACGGTTGGGAAGGAAGCCAGCTAAACACCGCAAAGGAAATTTTGGCTTATGAACTGACCACCCTGGTTCACGGCAAAGAAGAAGCGGATAAGGCCCAGGAAGCGGCCCGCGCTCTGTTCGGCGGCGGCGGTAACCTTGCCAATATGCCTACGCACACCCTTACCCCGGAAGACTTTACCGACGGCGGTATCAATATTATGGATTTGCTTGTAAAGGCCGGTCTTTGTCCTTCCAAGGGTGAGGCCAGAAGACTGATCCAGCAGGGCGGTGTCAGTGCCAACGATCAGAAGGTGACCGATATTGCCACCACCTTTGCAGAAAATGAATTTGACAGTGAATTCATTCTGAAAAAAGGCAAGAAAGTCTTTGTAAAAATCACAAAATAACTTCCTTTCTTTTTGGAAAAAAGAAAGGAAGCAAAGAAAAACTAAACTTTTTTGAAAAAAGAAAGTAATTAAAGAAAAACTTTGACTTAAAAAAACATATAAAAAAGCAGGTAGTAAAAATCTACCTGCTTTATTTTTTACTTTAAAAGTTTTTTAGGGGGTACGGGGGGCAATTTTTTAAAAATGCCCCCCGTATAAAACCTTTTAGTCCTTTTGATTGGGGGTGTAGTAGACGGTCTTGCCCGCTTCTACGCTTCGGGTCAGCCATACGGAACCGCCGATGGTACAATGATCGCCAATATAAGTGTCACCGCCCAGGATGGTGGCGTTGGCGTAGATGACAACGTGGTTTCCGATATTGGGATGACGCTTGATATCTTTGATGGGATTGCCATCTGCATCCAGTTCAAAGCTCTTGGCGCCTAAGGTTACGCCCTGGTAGAGTTTTACGTGGTCGCCGATGACACAGGTTTCCCCTACTACGATACCGGTGCCGTGGTCAATGAAGAAGTACTCGCCGATCTTGGCGCCTGCGTGGATATCCACACCGGTCTTTTCGTGGGCGTACTCGGTCATCATACGGGCCAGAATGGGCGCTTTCAGTTCGTAAAGCTGGTGCGCCAGGCGATAGATGGAAATGGCGTAAAAGCCGGGGTAACAAAGAATGATCTCTTCTCTGCTCTTGGCGGCGGGGTCTCCCTCGTAAAGGGCCTCAATATCCTTCAGTAAAAGATTTTTGATCCTGGGCAGTTCTTTTAAAAAGGCGTTGCAGGTTTCTTCCGGGGGGAGAGGGGAAGAGCGGAAGGGATTGGACTTTTCTAAAAGAGTGGTCAGCTCGTTCTGGATCTTGCGTAGGAGAGAAAGGCCGGAAAGTCCTTCCTGGGTCACGCTGCGGCTTTTGAAAAAGCCGGGGAACAGAAGGCTCTGCAGATCTTTGATGAGATCGACTACTTCCTTACGGTTCGGAAGAGCGGCGGCCTCCCCTTCGTTTTTGATATGACTGGATTTTGTAATTTCATCCAGGGTATTTTGAATCTCGGATAAGAGCATAAAGGTACTCCTTTTTGTGATTTATTCGATTATACTCTCCTTTTCATTTGTTGTCAAATAAAGAAAACAAGCAGGTAGATTTTTCACTACCTGCTCATTTTTTTGCGGAAAGGGAGAAAAAGTGATGTTATCACTTTTTTGATGCTTTTCGACCGCCGATACCCGGTTTTGAACGACCGAAGGGGAGAAGCAAAACCACGGTATCAAGGAGTTCTACTTTCTTTTTTGAAAAATCGCCCCCACTCTCAAAAAACTTTTAAAGTTTAAAAAATAGGGGTACAAAATTCCGGCTACCTATTATGACAAAGAGTAAGAGTTTTCTTTTTTCGGGCCGTCGGGGGCGTGTGCACAAGCAAACATAGTATTTTGTAGGGGCGAGCTGTGTTCGCCCGCCAAAGTTTGTACAGATTTCACGGGCGAACACACTTCGCCCCTACGGTAACAAAAGTTCAGTTTTTCTTTGCGGAAAGGGAGAAAAAGTGATGTTATCACTTTTTTGATGCTTTTCGACCGCCGATACCCGGTTTTGAACGACCGAAAGGGAGAAGCAAAACCACGGTATCAAGGAGTTTTCCTTTCTTTTTTCCGAAAAAGGGTTAGTTTTTCTTTGGCTACTTTCTTTTTCCGAAAAAGAAAGTATGCTTAGCCGGCAAGGGAGCGCATACGAAGGCGCAGATTATCGGCGATCATGGCAATAAATTCGGAGTTGGTGGGTTTACCCTTGCCGCCCTGTACGGTGTAGCCGAATAGAGAGCCTAGCATATCCACGTCCCCTCTGTCCCAAGCCACTTCAATGGCGTGGCGAATGGCTCTCTCCACACGGGAAGAGGTAGTGGAAAATTATTACGCCACACTGGGATAAGGGGTCTTGGTCACCTCACCGATAATGCGGGTGTCCTTTACCACCATCATAATGGCGCAGCGGAGATACTGATAGCCCTTGATGTGGGCGGGGATGCCAACCTGGTGAATAATGCGGGTCACCTGGGCCTCCAGGTCAAAATCGTCCTCAATGCGGAAGCGCTGGGCGCTGCATACCTGGCGAATCTTGTCTCCTAAAAGTCGGATCGTAGCCATGTCGTTC
>JAZNRO010000047.1:0-3253 GCA_045590715.1 Eubacteriales bacterium
TCAGTCACCTTTGGTGACAGCTTCCTCCCGGAGGGAGCCTGAATAAAACTTTCATTATTTTTGTCATAACAGTCATAATAAGAACAGAAAAGAAAGGTTTTTGCTCTTTTAAAAAGCCTTTCCTTTTCTCTTCTCTCTTTCCTCTTCCCTTTTGAACAAAAAAGCGGGGTAAAGTATGCTTTTTTCTATTGACTTTGCCTTTTTTTTCGTCTATACTCAAAATGCCGAGAAACGGTAGTTTTATATAATCAGGTATATCTTTATTATACCGGGAGGTTTTAAAATGGCTAAAATTCAGGTAGGCTTCGGCAGAGAAATCTATTCTCCCGACGTTCCGATCCGCATCCGTTACGAACAGTACACCAATAAGATCCTGACCGACGTTATGGTAACCTGCGTTTGTCTTTCCGACGGCGAAAATATGACCCTTATTTTCTCCAACGACTTCCGTAACTTCCTGCAGGATTTTATTGATGCAGTAAAAGAACTGATCCATACCGGTACCGGCGTACCCAAGGATCACATTATGATCACCTGTACCCATAACCACTCCGGCCCCGACGTTACCTATTTCCAGGGTGACGATATCAAGGACTGGTGGCAGAGAATCGGCGGTCCCGCGACCCTGAAAGCCGCCCGTGACGCCATTGCCGATCTCAGCGACTGCACCACCGTAAAGAGCGGTAAAAGCCACGTGGAAAACGTAACCTTCGTTCGCCGCTACTTCAAAGAAGATAATACCTTCAGCTCCATTGAAGGCAGTATTACCCCCGCCCCCATTGCCCGCCACGAGACCGAAGCGGATACCGAGCTTCGCGCCCTGCGCTTCGTAAGAGAAGGCAAAAAAGACATCGTTATCACAAACTTCCAGGTTCACGCCGCCACTGCCGCAGGCGTTGTCAAGGAATACGTTTGCTCCGACTTTCTCCACAAGTTCCGTGAGACCGTAGAGGCAAGCGGAGACTGTCTGGCGCTGTATCTCCAGGGCGGATGCGGAAACCTGAACACCTATTCTCTGGTGCCCGGTAACACCGCCGCCTGCAACACCGATTTTGACAGAGTAGGCACTCTCATCGGCGAAGGCACGCTCCGCGCGCTGGAAGAAGGTACCGAACACGCAACAGACGGACCTTTGTGGGTTCGCACCGAAGAGTACACCGGTATCTGCAACCACAGCCGTGACGGCGAGGTGGAAAAAGCCAGAGAGACCATGGCCGAGGCCGGCAAAATGAAATTTGCCAGTGCCTTTGAAGAGAGAGCCTTTTACAGAGAACACGGTTTCTCCTCCCGCAGAAACGCCAACGGCGTCATTACCAAGAGCAAGCTTCCCCCCACCCAGCAGGTACCCCTTTCTACGGTGTGCTTCGGAAACGTGGGTCTGACCTTTACCCCCTTTGAAATGTTTGACTCTAACTGCGTACAGGTAAGAGAGTGCTCCCCCTTTGATATGACCTTTACCGTAGGTTATACCAACGGCAGACACCACTATCTGCCTTCTGCTTACGCCTTTTCCAATCAGGGCTATGAGCCCAGCGAGTGCTTCTACGTGCCCGGCACGGGAGAAACCATCAGTCTGGAACTGCTGCGTCAATTAAATAAGGCAAAAAAAGAACTGTAATTTTTAGGAGAACTCAATGAAAAGAATCCTTTGCGCCCTTTTGTCCCTTGTCCTTCTTCTTTCCCTTTTCGGTTGTTCCTCCTCTCTGGCGCCCAAGGAAACGGCGACCCAGACCGAGGAAGAAGTAAAAACCAAAGAAGAGAAGATCGACTGGGCTACCTGGCAGAAACCGAAAGGCTTCACCGCAGGCTTCGGCAAAGTAGATATTACGCCGCAGCTTCCCGTTGAGGTAGACGGAACCAAGCGTACTGCTTATTTTATCAAGACCGAGCTTGCCATCACCTGCGCCGCCGTATGCGACGGGGAAAACATCGCTCTTCTTATCGGCCTGGATATGAGACGCTGTGAAAACAGCTTTGCCGAACACAGCCAGAAGCTCATTGAAAAGAAATTCGGCATTCCCGCGGAATTTTGCTATTTCAATACCACCCACTCTCACTCTTCTCCCGACGGCTATGCTTCCAATAATACCCTCTGGAGAAAGAACACCTATATCGCACTGGAAAGAGCAGTGGAACTGGCGCTGAAGGATTTAAAGCCTGCGGAAATCTACACCGGTATCGGCGATACTACGGACTTTGCCTTCGTTCGCCGCTATCTGATGGAGGACGGCTCTTATAAGGGCATCCACTCCGGTATTTCCGATAAACTGAAATACGTTGAACACGAGACTGAGGCAGATGCCGAGCTTCGCACCATCCGTTTTGAAAGAGGCGAAGAGGAAAAAGACATTATTCTGGTCAACTGGCAGTGCCACGCCGCCAGTGACGCAGGAAGCCTGATGTCCGGCAAGAACGTTGTCAGCGCAGATTACGTTCATTATATGAGGGAAGATCTGGAAGAGGCCCTTGGCGCCCACGTAGGCTTTATCAACGGTGCTTCCGGAAACCTGAATATGTATTCCAATATCAAAGGAAGACAGCAGTTCTCCAGCGTGGAAGAACTGGGCGTTGCCCTGGCAGGCGTCGTTCTGGAGCAGGCACTGGAAAACGAGACCAAAGTCAATTCCGGCCCCATTCGGGCGGGCAAGACCGACGTAGAGTGCACCTTCTACAAAGATCCCCCCGAAAAGATCGCCGCCGCCACCGGCTATTTGTCCGAATCCAATAAGAACAAAGATTATCTTTGGGAAAAGTACCACATTAACTCTGATTACGAGGCAAAGAACATTCACGGCCGGGAAGGTAGAAACGGCACGGAAATGGTTCCCGTATACGCCCTTTCCTTTGGCGATATCGGTTTCGTTGGCGCGCCCTATGAAATGATGGACCAGACCGGAATGCAGATCAGAAATGCTTCCCCCTTTAAAATGACCTTTATCTCTGCCTACACCAACGGTACCTACGGCTATATCCCCAACGAAGAAATGTGGGATCACGGCCAGTACGAGGTATACGTATCCAGATATGTAAAAGGCACCGGTGAAAAACTGGCAGACGCAATGCTGGATATGCTCCAAGAGCAAAGCGCACAAGGCTAAAACACACCGTCTTCCCTTAGCGTGTTATCCCGAGCGGAGAACACGCAGTCAAATCCGTTTTCAACGGGTGAAATCCACCTATGGTGGATGAAATCGCTTTCGCGATGAAATCCTGCTTTGCAGGGTTGTATTTAGACGGATTTGATTTCATCCAA
>JAZNRO010000048.1:0-30555 GCA_045590715.1 Eubacteriales bacterium
GTCCTGGAAAAAGTCTTCGGATAAAACCAATTCCTGCAGGCCGGAGTAGACTACGTAAGAGCGGTAATAGTCGTAGAGCTTTGTAAAGACGAAGGCGCCGGCGGAAACAAAGCCGAAAATGCAGACAAAAAGCACGGCGTAACGAATGATATCCTGCTTTTTCAGTCCCTTGGGACCCTGCTTTTTGTCGCCGTAAACCTCGTACATTCCATCAAGGCTTTCCCGGATCTTATCCTGCTTTGCCCGATGCTCGGGAGAGGCGAGAAAGGGATCTTCTTTTGTCTTTTCCGCCTTGGGAACAGCCCTTTTCTTCTTTTTCTTTTCCAGTTTTTCTTTCAGGGGAGAAAGGGTTTTTTGTGCCTTCCCCAGCGCTTTTTTCGTCAGGGTCCGGGAAAGGCGCAGGGCGGTAGAAGCGTTGGGATCCGCTTCTTCCTCGGCTTGCTTTTTGATCCAGGCACGGCTCTTTTCCACCGCTTTCTGAAGAGCCTCTTCCGACTGCTCCAAAAAGTCCTTTTCCTCTTCTTCCTCTTTGTGGAAGATCTCTTCCAGTTCTTTGGGGTCAAAGGGGTTTAAAACTTTTTCCGGCTTCTTTTCTTCTACCGGGGCAAGTTCTTCTTTTTTTACCTGGGGTTTTACAATTTTTTTCTCTTTGGGGACCCCCGGCATTGCCTCGGGGTTTTTGATTCCCTTTAAAACGGGAACCTTTTTTTCGCCCTGTGCTTTTTCCTTGTTTTTCCGGTATCCGGGAATGGCCTCCGGGTTATCGGAAAGCTTTACGATGGGGATAATGCGGGGGGCGTTTTCCGGGCGCGCTTCCGGCTTCTTTGCGCTTTCCTCTTTGGGAAGAGCAAAATCCGGCTTTTCCCGATGGGTTTTATGTTTCTTTCTTTTTTTGTTCGATTCTTTTTGCCAGAGAGGTAACAGACCGCTGGAACGCTCTGCTTCTTCCCGGGAGATCAGCTTTTCTTCAAATCTCGTTTTGCTTTTCTTTTTTTCGTCAGAAGGAGTCTTTTCTTTTCTGTGCTGCTGGATATACGCTTCTTCCATGTTGCCAAGGAAAAAGTCTGAACGGTGATGGCTTTTTCTTCTGCCCATATTTTTTGACTCCTTTCTGTTTATTTTTTATTTCCAGAATTCATAAAGTTCTTGTTTTAACTGAGAATCTCTTTCGATCATCACGGCGCCGTCCCAGCTTTCCGGGAACAGTTCCTTCATATCTTCCCCTAAAAAGCGTTTGTCGCACAAAATGAGAAAGCCCCGGTCCTCTTCGCTTCGAATGACTCTGCCCGCCGCTTGAAGCACTCTGCTCCAGCCGGGCAGGGTGTAGGCAAAGCTTTTGCCGTCCATTTCTCTTTTGTAGTAAGCGCTGGATTCCGCCTCTGCTTCGGGGCTTGGCGGGGGAAAGCCCGTTCCTACGATAATTTCGCCGGATAAGGCTTCGCCTTTTAGGTCAATGCCTTCGGAGAAGATGCCGCCCATGACGCAAAAGCCGATGAGAGTGTCTTTGGGCGCCTGGCGGAATTCTGCCAAAAACTTTTCCCGCTTCTTCGTTGTCATCACTTTTTCCTGGACCAGGACCCGGTGCTCGAAATACCGGCGTTTATATTCCTGGGATACCAGCTGCAGGTATTCAAAGGAAGGGAGAAAGACCATATAGTTTCCCTTTTTGGACGCTACTGCCGAGTGAATGATGCTGCAAATTTTGGGCGTAGTATCAAACCTTTGGCTGTAAGAAACGTCCACAGGGCAAAGGCCCACGAAAAGGTTTTCTCTGGGGAAGGGAGAGGGGAGATTTAAGAAGGGGTCCCCCTCTTCTCCTGCCAAAAGGTCAAAATAGTAGGCCTGGGGCAGAAGAGTTGCGGAGAAGAAGATCACCGAGCGCCATTTTTTGCAGGCTTCCCGGATCTTTTCTCTGGGGTCTACGGGGTAAATGCGAATACCGCCTTCCGGTGGGAAAACCGTGGCAAAATTTTCATTAAACCCGCGGTATAACCGCTGAAAATTCTTCAGTTTCTGATAAAGCTCCAATAGGATCTTACGGGTCTCCTCCCCGGGGATCCCGAAGCCTCCTTGCAGGGCAAAGGCAAATTTCGGTAAAAGGGCGTCCACTTCCTTTGCCACCTTTTCCGGCGGTTCAAAGGAGAAGAATTCCTTGGTTTCTTTTCTTACCCGGTCGATCTGGGGGAACAGAGCGCAAAGATTGCCGCAGTGTCCCTTTAAAATGGCCGAGGGGGCAGTGCCGTCCCGGAACAGGGGATCAAAATCCTGGGGCGAGAGGGTCTGGGTATTGTTTTCCCGGATCCTTGCGGGTAGGTTGTGGGCCTCGTCAATGAGAAGCACCGCGTTTTTCTTGGGCCGGAAAACGGCTCTTTGCGGGTCGAAGATGTGATTGTAGTCACCGATGACCACGTGGCAATAAGAAGCCATCTTTTTGGCCAGAAGAAAGGGGCAGATATGGAAATGCTCTGCCGCAGAACACAGTTCTTTTTCCGTAATGCAGGAAAAAGCCGTTAAAAAGCTTAAGGCTCTGGGGAGTTTTGCTTCCAGGTCCAGCGCATAGTCGCAGGCCTCTCTGTCGCATTCCTCCATTTTCGGGGGGCAAAGAGCGGTTTTTGCGGTGAGCACGATGGTGCGAAGGCCCTTTACCTTTTGCAGACTCTCCACTGTAGCCGCCGCTTGCATTTTCAGGGTATTTTTGGGAGAAGCGTAAAAGACCTGGGAGATCTTTCCTTTCTCCATGGCCCGAAGGGCCGGGTAAAGCACCGCCGGGGTCTTTCCGATGCCGGTGGGCGCGCAGGCGTAAAGCTTCGTTCCGGATAAAATGGCGTCCCAAACGCCTCGGATCAGTTTTTTCTGACCCATACGAAGGGATTTGTAGGGAAATTCTACAATGGTATCCGGCTTTTGCCACAAAGGAATGAGAGAAAAGATGGTAGGCGCATAAAGGGATAATACGGCGCTGAGTTTTTCTTTTTCAAAGAAAAAGTCTTCCATTTCCACCCGGCCTTCCGCGTATACCAGAAGGCGCAGGGTAATTTCTTTTAGTCCCTTGGCGTTGCAAAGGGCAAGACCCAGAAGCTGGGCCCGAAGCAGAGCGTATTCCCGGAAACGCGCAAAATCCACACTGCGGTCTACCAGGGTTTCTTCTTCGATTATGTACTGATCGGCGTTTTTTAAAACCCGGTGGGCGTCCCCGCTTAAACAAAGGGAGCCTTCCCCATAGCCCAGCCGAAGGGCAAGAGGGGTATCCGGATATCCCCACAGGGCGTCTTCCCCCAGCATTTCTTTCCGCATTTCTTCCGTGGGTCTTCTTTTCACTTCTCCCGATTCAATGGGCGCAAGAAGAGTCAATAGTTCATCTAAGGTGATGATGATATCGCGGTCTTTCATAGCTCCTCCGTAAAAATCAGGGTGACAAGAATTTTGGCAAAGCCTGTGGCAAGATTTTTGTATAAACTGTAATTTCGGTCAAATGGAATTTTCTGTTCAAAAGGCAAAATGCTTTTTTTCGGGAGAAAGATCTCCTTTTCCAAACAGAGAAAAGCACAGTTTTCTCCGATACTGGAAAAGCTGACTGCGTCCTCCCGGTTCATACCGCCGGTGAGAAAAATGCCTTTTTCCGGTAAGACCGGAACGCGGGCACTGCCCGGCACCAAAAAGATCTTGCTCTGAAAGGGAAGGGATGCGGGCAGATAATTCTTATCGCACAGCAAAAGGTCGTAATCTCCCTCTTCCCGGGCACTTTCCAAAACCAGTTCCTTCCGGAAGGGAAGATTTTTCAGATCCTTCTCTAATTTTTCCTGTAAAACGGGAAGATTTTCCAAAAAGCCGATCTTCATATTGTCCCCTTTTCTTATCTTCGGTTTTGATAGTATCACCGAAAAAGGGACGAAATATGCTTTTTTTATTCTTCTGCCGGATCAAAATGCGCGACGGCGTTTTCAATGAGTTTCCATACGTCCTCTACGCCGTGGCCGTTTAAAGAAGAAAAGGGAAATACGGGAACGGGGAAATATTTATCCTGCAGTTCTTTTAAGTTTTTCGCCTGGTTCGTTTTATTCAGCTTATCAAATTTCGTGGCTACGATAACAAAGGGGATCCCCACTTCCTGCAGGAAGGAGATCATGGTTTCGTCGTCCCGGCTGGGGCCGGTCTTCAGGTCAACAAGCTGAAGCACCAGGGCCAGGTCGTCGTGGTTCTGAAAATAAGCGTCGGTCAGACTTGACCAGACCCTTTTTTCTTTTTCACTGCGCCGGGCGAAGCCGTAGCCGGGCAGATCCACTAAGTACAGCTTTGAGTCAATATCGAAAAAGTTTACCGTAATGGTCTTGCCGGGGGTAGAAGACACCCTGGCCAGGCTTTTTCGGTTCATTAGCTTATTTAAGGCCGAACTTTTGCCTACGTTGCTTCGTCCGGAAAAGGCGATCTGGCATTTTCCGTCCCGGATCAGCTGATCCCGTCTTCCGGCGCTGATGGTAAGGCGTACGTTGTGTTTGTTGATAGGTTTCATCGGTGGATTAAACTTTCCTTTAGAACATCGGAAACGGTCTTTACGGGAATAAAGGTCATTTCTTCCAATGCCTTGGGGTCAACCTCCTCCAGATCTTTTTGATTATCAAAGGGAATGAGAACGGTCTTGATGCCGGCTCGCAGTGCCGCACCGGCTTTTTCTCTCAGACCCCCGATGGGAAGGACTTTTCCCTGCAGGGTAATTTCACCGGTCATGGCAACGTCCCCTCTTACCTTCTTTCCGCTTAAAAGGGAAGCAAGGCAGGTAACCAGGGTCACGCCGGCGCTGGGGCCGTCTTTGGGAATGGCGCCTTCCGGCAGGTGAATGTGAATGTCAGAGTTTTTATAAAATTCTTTATCCGAAATACTGATGGTATCGCCCAGAGAACGTACCAGGGAGAGGGCGGCGGTGGCGGATTCTTTCATTACGTCCCCAAGGGAGCCGGTGAGGACCAGTTTTCCCGTTCCGGGAAGGCTTAAGGCTTCTACCTCTAAAATCTCGCCGCCGGCAAGGGTCCAGGCAAGACCGCAGACAACGGCCACTCTGTCTTCTCTCTTTTTCTTTTCGGGCAGGATCTTTTCCTTGCCCAGAAAATCGGAAAGATTCTTTTCCGTAACGGAAACTACCTTTGCGCCGTCTAAAATAAGCTTGGCGCTCTTTCGGCAGATGCGGGCGATCTCCCGCTCCAGTTTTCTTACGCCCTGCTCTTTGGTGTAGCAGCGGATGATCTTGCGAAGGGCGCTTTCACTGATGCGAAGGGCGCTTTTTGCAATGCCGTGCTCCGCTTTCTGCTTTTCGATCAAGTGATTTTTTGCAATGGCGCATTTTTCACTTTCCGTGTAGCCGTTTAAATGGATCACTTCCATACGATCAAGGAGTGCCGGGGGAATGGTGGAGGTTTCGTTTGCCGTTGCTAAAAACAGGCAGGAGGAAAGGTCCACGGGCAGTTCTACAAAGTGATCCCGGAAACTGTGATTCTGGGCGGAATCCAGCACCTCCAGCAATGCGGAGGCAGGGTCGCCGTGAGAATCGCGAGTCAGTTTATCAATTTCATCCAGGCAAATGAGAGGGTTCATCGCGCCTGCCTGGGTCAGTGCGTTGATGATACGGCCGGGCATAGCACCGATATAGGTTTTTCTGTGACCGCGGATGTCTGCTTCGTCCCGGACACCGCCAAGGGAAACGCGGACGTATTTGCGGCCCAGCGCCTGGGCAATGGAAGAAGCCACACTGGTCTTACCTACGCCGGGAGCACCTACCAGGCAAAGGATCTGTCCCTGGACTTTGCCACGGAGCTTACCGGCGGCCAAAAATTCCAGAATTCTTTCTTTTACCTTGTCCAGTCCGTCGTGATCCCGATCCAGGATCTCTTTTGCCAGGGCAAGATCTACCTGGTCGGGGGTAAAGGTCTTCCACGGAATTTCAAGACAGGTTTCAATGTATCCGCGAATGAGGGCGGATTCAGAAGAGCCGAAGGGCATATGAGGGATCTTTTTCGCCTGGAGAACCAGTTTCTCCCGAACGTTTTCCGGCAGATCGGCGTTTTTGATCCGGAGCATGATATCGTCTTCCTCCGGGTCACCGCCGCTTTCCGGCATACCGGTACCCAGTTCACCCTGGATCACCCGAAGCTGTTCGCGAAGATACATTTCCCGATGCTGGGCGTCCAGATGGCTCTGTACTTTTCTGGCAAGCTTCTGCTCGATCTTTGCTACCTGAATTTCATCTTCTAAAATCTCTTTGACCCGCAGGGCTCTTTCCAAGGGGTCAAAGAGGGAGAGGATCTCGGTCTTCTGCTGGGTCTTCCGCAGGATATTGGCCGCTACGAAGTCCGAGAGTACGCCCGGGTCTTCGATGGTCTGAAGCGCCAGGGTCACATCCTGGGAAAATTTAGGCAGGTACATAGACAGATTTTCCAGGCTCTGGAGAATGCTTCTCCGGTAAGCGTCTGATTTGATAGGGTCTTCGGAAATGATATCGCGGCGGAAGACCTCTGCGGTCCAGGCGCCGGATTCCAGACGGAAAATGTGCCGGATCTCGCCTCTTGCGATGCCTTCGGTAACAATGCGGTAACTGTTATCGGGCAGCTTTACGGACTGCTTGATGCGGGAAATAACGCCCACATTCATCAGATCCTCCGGTACGGGATCTTCAATGGCGGCGTCTTTCTGTGCTACTAAGAAAATCATACCGTCGGCTTTTAAAGCCATTTCCGTGGCACGTACGGTCAAAGTTCTGGCCACTTCAAAGCTGGTATCGATTCCGGGAAAGACTACAAGGCCTCTTAAGGCAATAACGGGCAGAGCGACTCTGTCCAGTTTTTCTGCAAAATAAGACATGTGCTAGGTGAATCCTTTCAAAAATGGTTGTAACAAAAGGGTACAAAAACCCAGTATCGATCATTATAACATACAAAGTGAAAAATGAAAATCTTTTTTTATCATTTTTTATAATTTTATTTTATATCTTTACATTTTTCTATCTTTCTTTTTCTCTTTACTTGAAAAGGGGCTGTTTTGTGGTAAAATATAAGTAAAATATCATTTCAAAGAGGACCTATGTCAAATACTGTTGAGAATTTTCGTAATGCACCCTATCCTGTGGTTTTGGTAAATGAACAAGGGGAGATCCTTTCCCGCAACCGGTTGGCCCAAAAACTGTTGCCGCCCCCTTCCCGCCTAAAAGGTTTTTTGAAAAATCTGGGAGAAAAGAGAAAGGCACCCATCTTTGAGGCAGAGCTTTGCGATATCCGTTATTTCGTAGGCGTTTTGCCGGAAAAAGACGGGTGTTTCAGCCTTTGTTTTCTGGAGCATTTTTTGCCCTTTTACGAACCTTTTTCCCGGATGATCTTAAGTGAAATGCAGGGCTTTTTCTGGGAACTTTTTTCGGAAGGGGAAAAGCGGGAAACACAGCTTTCTCTGCCCGGATTTTTAGATGGCCTGGCGGCCAGGACCTACCGTTTGCGCAATGAAGAAAAAGGCTATTTAAGACTTCTTCAGATGCGCAATTACGTGCCCGGGGAAAGCGTTTCTTGCAGTGTAGAGGGATTCTTCCATCATTTGCAGGCGGCTCTGTCAAAGAGAGGCATTCGTTTGACCCTGGAAGGCGGGGCGGACACGGCTGTGGCTTTTTCCACCGAAGCCTTTACTCTTTTGGCGTTAAATCTCGTTCAGTTCGCCTACCTTTTTGAAGGGGCAGACGAGATTTTCGTGGATACGGAGAAAAGGGATGATAAGGTAGAACTTTGCTTTTCTTTTCCCGATCCCGCTCATTTCTCTTCCGTTCTTTCCCGGCTTCTTGACGGAAAAGAAGAGCAGATCCCGGGCGCTCTGCTTGTATCACCGCTCTTTTGCGCATTATGTCTTTGCCGGAAGGAAAATATTTTGTGGAAGATCCGGCAGAAAGACAATCGCTTCGAATTCTCTGTTTTTCTGCCTTTGGCAAAGGAAATGCCCGCCGCCTTTTTGGCAGAGAGCACAGCAAAAGAAGTGAAGGAACTTCTCAATTTGGAAAAAGAGTGGTTCGCCCGATAAAAAGCCGTTTATTTTTTGTATTTTTCCCGTTATTTTCTTCCCGCACTATTGCGAAGGATGAAAAAAATGGTACAATATATAGTAGAAGTATGTTTTGCATCAATCGATAAGGAGAAAAGATCCATGGCAGACAAGAAAATCAAACGAATCGGTGTTCTCACCTCCGGCGGAGACGCCCCCGGTATGAATGCGGCCATCCGCGCCGTAGTGCGTTCCGGTCTTTATCACGGTTTTGAGGTTTTTGGTATCCAGAGAGGATACGAAGGCCTTTTGGACGGCGATATTTCGGAAATGAACAACCATTCCGTTTCCAATATTATTTCCCGCGGCGGTACCATTCTGCGTACTGCCCGCTGTAAGGAATTTACTACCCCGGAAGGTGTTAAGAGGGGTAAGGCAATGATGGATATTTTCCGTCTGGACGCCCTTGTGGTCATCGGCGGTGACGGCTCTTTGCGCGGTGCCCGTGATCTGCACCGTCTGGGCGTTCCGGTGATGGGTATTCCTGCCACCATTGATAATGACGTTGCTTGCAGTGACTATACCATCGGCTACGATACCGCGATGAATACGGTAAAAGAAGCCATCGACCGCATCAAAGATACGGCGTACTCTCACGAGCGCTGCAGCGTAGTGGAAGTAATGGGCAGAAATGCCGGTTTTATTGCCATTAACTGCGCCATTGCCGGCGGTGCAGAAGCTTGCATCATTCCCGAAAAATCTTTTGACGTAGGGGAAGATATCATCAAACCCATCCTTTCCTGCCGCAACGCAGGTAAGCGTCATTATATCGTTATCAATGCAGAAGGTGTGGGCGGTACCATGCAGATCGCAGAGGAGATCCGTCAGAAGACCGGCATTTCCACCAACACTACCATTCTCGGTCACCTTCAGCGGGGCGGAAGTCCTACGGTCCGCGACCGTGTAGCGGCTTCTCTTATGGGCGCAAAGGCTACGGAGCTTCTGGCTGAAGGCGTTTTCGGCAGAGTCATCGCTATGGACGGCTACGGCGTTGTGGACCTGGATTTTGAAGAAGCGCTCAATACCAAAAAAGAAATCGATCAGCATCTGATCAATACCAGCAAGATCCTCTCTTTGTATTAAGGCCCTCCGGCCCGCAGAGGGCAGGAATTTTGAACGCTTTTTTAAAAATCTATTGCAATTTTCCTTTTTCAGTGCTATAATTTTATAGATATGTTGAAAAACTGGTGATCTATCGCCCTTTTTTCAGCATTTTACCATATCCAAACAGTATATCTCAAAAATCAGAGAGGAGAACGGTATGGGTTACGACGGCAAAGCGATTGCCTCGGTTTTAAAAAAATTCGGGATCAATTTTAATTCCTTCCGGGTAGAAACTTTCCATAGCGGCCATATTAATTCTACTTATAAGGTAGACGTGCGCCACGAGGGAAAGAACGAAAGTTTCGTTCTTCAAAGGATCAATACTTTTGTGTTTAAAAATCCCGTTGGAATCATGCAGAATATCGACCGGGTCACCGGCCACATCAGAAAAAGTCTTCTGGCAGACGGCATCGACCCTCAGGGAAGAGTATTGGATTACTTAAAAAGACAAAACGGCGACAATTATTATTTTGAAAATAAAGAGAATTTTTGGCGCGGTTACCACTATATAGACAATACCATTACCTACGATCAGGCGGAAGATCCCCAGGTTCTGAAAAATGCCGGTTTTTCCTTCGGTATGTTCCAGAAGCAGCTTTCGGATTTTCCTATGGAAGAGCTAAACGATACCTTGCCCAATTTCCATAATACCCCGGTGAGAATGCAGAACCTGTTTGATGCCTATGGGGAAGATAAAATGGGCAGAGCCTGTGAGATCGAAAAAGAGATCGCTCTGTTTAAAGAAAACAAAGAGCTTTGGTCTCGCCTGGAAGAGCTTCGTCAAAACGGCACCCTGCCTCTTCGGGTTACTCATAACGATACCAAATATAATAATATCCTGATTGATAAGGACAGCGGCGAGGCCGTTTGTGTTATTGACCTGGATACGGTCACCCCCGGTCTTTGTGCTTACGACTTTGGTGACGCTATTCGCTTCTCGGCCAATACCGCGGCGGAGGACGAAGCGGATCTTTCCAAGGTTTCCTTAAATCTTGATCTTTACGAGGCTTTTGCCTCCGGCTTTATTCCCGTTGTCAGTACCTTCTGTTCGAAAGAAGAGATGGAAAGTCTTGCCTTGGGCGCGGTGACCATGACCTTTGAGGTTGCGGCCCGCTTCCTGGAGGACTATTTAAGAGGCGATGTGTATTTCAAGACCTATCGGGAAGGACACAATCTGGACCGCGGCAGAAATCAGCTTGCCCTGGCGCTTGATATGAAGGAAAAGCTTTTTAAAATGCAGGAGATCAACCGTTCTTACGCACTTTGATCTTTTCCCTTTTCAAATAAAAATACGATCTTCATTTCAGAAAGGAATTAAGAAGTGGAAATTACATTTAAGAATGTGGTAGAGTGGATCCTGAAGGGAATCACGTTTGTTCTGGTGGTGTCCATCCTGTTTGGTATCGGCGCTTTCGTGAACAACAAATATTTTACCGACCCGGTATATTCTACCAGTATTAAATTTTATGCCAGCGGAATCGAGAGCAGTGTTGCCGTTAAAAAGTCGGTAACTTCTCAGTATGTGGAATTTTTGAACGTAAACGAATTTTATGAAATGGTAGCCGCAGATCTGCTGGAAGAGAGTGGACGTGACGTAAATCCGAAGACGATTTCAAGCTGTCTTTCTTTCTCTTCTGTTGTGGAATCCACCACTTCTTTCTTTGTAACTGTAAACGCAGCGGATCCCAACCTTTCTTTTGATATTGCCCGCAGCGTAGCAAAATGTGCACCCAAGCAGGTAGAAGGATTTTCCGAGGCAGGTGTTTTGGAAGTAATCGGAAACCCCGTTCTTCCTACCAGCCCCTCCAGCCCCAGCGCATTGCGTAGCGCCCTGGTTGGATTGCTTTTGGGCTTTGTTGTAGCATCCACTCTTATTGTATTAAAAGAGATTTTGGACAACCGCATTAAGAGTCCCGATGAGATCACCTCTCTCTTTGGTATTCCTGTTCTGGGCATCGTTCCCGACTTTTCTGCCGCAGAGACAAAGGAGGGCAAATAAATGAAGAAAAAGAAGACTTACGGCTACAACGTTTCCGGCGGTACTTTGTTTGCCGCAAAGGAAGCATATCGTACCATTCGCACCAATTTGATGTTCTCCCTGGCAAAGGAAGACTGCAAGACCATTATGTTTACCAGTGCCATCCAGGGGGAAGGAAAGACCACTACTTCCGTAAATATCGCCTTTTCTCTTGCCAAGAGCAATAAGAAGGTTTTGATTATGGATATGGACCTTCGCAGTCCCCGCGTTCACCGCATCTTAAAGAAGTCCAATACCCCCGGTCTTACCAACTATCTCAGCGGTTTTGCTACTTTAGAAGAAATTCTTCATAAAAACGTGTTTGAAAATCTTGACGTTATTTTTGCCGGTACCATCTCTCCCAACCCTGCGGAAATGGTTGCCAGCGACGGCGTAGCAAGACTTCTGGAAGAAATGAAGAAGCACTACGACTATATTATTTTGGATACCACTCCCGTGAACATCGTGTCCGACGCCCTTTCTCTGGTGCCGGTTTCCGACGGTGTTGTAATGGTAATCCGTCCCAAGTATATTGCCCGTAAGGAAATTCAGAATGCCATTCATCAGCTGGAGTTTGTAGGCGCCAAGATCCTGGGTGCCGTTGCCAACGGTGTGCAGGAAGAAAAGCACAGCTACGGCAGAGGATACGGCAGATACCGTTATCGTTACAGATATAAGTATGGTTACGGCTACGGTTACGGCTACGGCGCGCCGGAAAGCAGCCTGGAAGAGATCAAAAAGGATTCGAAAGAGTAAGAATCGGAGAAGAGAATGTTTGCGGATATTCATTCCCATCTGCTGCCGGGTATTGACGATGGGGCAGAGAGCCTGAAGGAATCGGCGAAGATTTTAAAGCAGTTAAGATCTTGCGGTTTGACGCATCTGGCATTGACCCCTCATTACTATCCTTACAGAAAATCCTTATCTGACTTTTTGCGCGACAGAGATCTGGCGTATGAAAAGCTATCCCGCCTTCCCGAGGCAAAGAAATTCACCTTTTCCCTGGCGGCGGAGGTTTATTTGAGCGAAATTCTTTTAAACAATGAGGATCTGACCCCTCTTTGCTACCAAGGAACCCGCTTTATGCTGACGGAACTGAAAGAGGCGCAGTCTTTTACCCAGTCCCTTCGGTTTTTGCTTTTGCGCCTGACCCAGGACTATGAGATCCGGCCTATTTTAGCGCATATTGATCGCTATCCCTTTTTGTTCCGGGATACACAGCTCCTTTACCGTCTTCGGGATTTAGGCTGTCTGTTTCAGGTGAATTTAGAGGTTTTTGACCGTTTGTTCAAACGGGAAAGAGCCCTTCGCTTATATGATCTTGGACTTGTTGATTTCATCGGTGAAGACGTGCACCAAAAGGCCCAGACGCCTGAGAAGAAAAAGAAGGTTCTTGCCTTTTTGGAGAAACGGAGACCGGGTATGGTGAAAAAACTGTGTCAAAACGCAGAGCAAACCTTATTTTCATAAGAAAAATAAACCAGTGGCGGCTTTGCGCCACTGGTTTTGTATATAAAGGAGGTTAAAATGATTCGTTCTTTTAAAGAAAAAAAGCCGAAGATCGGTAAAAACGTATTTTTGGCGGAAAATGCCTGTGTCATTGGCGACGTGGAATTAAAAGACGGCGCAAACATTTGGTACGGCGCGGTTTTGCGCGGAGATGAAAACGCTATCGTCATCGGTGAAAATTCCAATATCCAGGATAACGCCACCGTTCACGTGGCAAAGAAATATCCCGTGGTACTGGGAAAAGGCGTTACCGTAGGGCATAACGCCATCGTGCACGGATGCACCGTGGGAGACGATACTATGATCGGCATGGGTGCCTGCATTTTAAACGGCGCTAAAATCGGCAAGAGCTGCCTGATCGGTGCCGGCGCCCTGGTAAAAGAAGGCCAGGAGATCCCCGACGGCTCTTTGGTTGTAGGTGTGCCCGGCAAAGTGGTTCGCACGCTGTCAGAAGAGGCCAAAGAAAAAATTCGTGCAAACGCTATTCTTTATACCACTCTTGCCGGGGAGTACAAGGAAGAATGCTGACCTGTCCCGTGTGTGCAACCCTCCTTAAGGAAGGGGAGAGAGAGGCTTTTTGTGAAAACGGTCACCGCTTTGATCGGGCGAAGGAAGGATATTTTAATCTTCTTTTGTCTTCTTCCGGTAAAGGTCACGGAGACGATCGGGCAATGCTCCGGGCCAGAAGAGATTTTTTGGAAAAGGGATATTATTCCCACCTTTTAGAGGCTCTGCAAAAGGAATTTTCTGCATTTTGTAAAAAAGGTGACGTTTTTGTGGATGCCGGTTGCGGGGAAGGGTATTATACCGAAGGAATTCGGGAATTTCTTGCAAAAGAGGGAAAGGAAATCTCTCTTTTTGCCTTTGATATTTCCAAAGAAGCCATGCGCCTGACCGCAAAGAAAATGAAAGGCAAAGGCAGTTTCTTTGTGGCAAGTACCTATAAGATCCCAATGGCAGAGGAAACGGCGGACGTGATCGCTTCTTTCTTTGCCCCTTATTCGGAAGAAGAGTTTTTGCGGGTCTTAAAGCCCGGCGGATATCTGGTGCGGGCAGTACCTCTTTCCGACCATCTTTTCAGTCTGAAAAAGGCTGTGTATGAAAATCCCAAGAAAAACGAAGGGGAAGCGGTCATTGGTCAGGGCTTTGAATTGCTGGAAGAAAAAAGGGTGCAAAAAGAGATCGCGCTTTCTTCTCAGGAGGATATCCGCGCCCTCTTTGATATGACCCCATACGCCCATAAGACCGGCAGGGAAGATATGGCAAAACTGGAGAGACTTCAGAGCCTTTCGGTGGAAACGGATTTCGGAATCCTTATCTACCGAAAAGTAAAATAAATCTTGCAATACTGATTTCTCTATTGTATAATACAAATGGTTTAAGATGATAGTAAAGGAGGAAGGAAATGAAGCGTTCTTTGCGTGATTATCTGGTAACGCTCGTTCTTGCCGTTTTGGTGTTTGCCGTGGTTTCCGTCTTTCTCATTAAGGCCGCCGAAGGTCTGATGAGTGACGTGGTGGATAAGATCGGCTCCGAAGGGGAGACCCAGGAAGAAACCGTAACAGAGGAAAAAGAGCCCGTGCCGGAAAATACCACCGGACAGACTCCGCCTCAGCAGGACCCGGCGCCCCAAGAGGAAGACCGCGTTCTCACCGCCTTGATTTTGGGTCTGGATGAAAATAAGCAGAATGCCGAAACCATTCTCCTTGTAGGTATCAACGCCACCAAAAAGCAAATGACCCTGGCACTGATCCCCAGCAACACGGTGGTTCCCGAGCAGACGGGAAAATATCAGCTGGGCTCTCTTTATTCCTCCCGCAGTGTGAATTTCTATAAGGAATTCATTCAGCAGGAAACCGGTATTATGCCGGACTTTTACGTAGCAATGCCTCCTTCCGCTGCGGCAAATCTTGTGGATATTTTAGGCGGCATTTCTTATAACGTACCGGAGGATATGCAGTATGCAGATCCAGCGAAAAATATTAAGATCGACCTGAAAAAAGGGGAGCAGACCATAAGCGGAAGCGCTCTGATGCAGATGCTTTCCTATCCCGGTTATAAAAACGGCCTTGCAGGAAAAGAAGATGCAACCCTTGGCTTTGTAAGAAATCTTTGCACCGCCTTCCTGACATCGGGGAACGCTTCCAGAGCCGAGAGCATCTGGAATAATATGTATCACAACTGTCAGACCGATTTTGAGCAGATGAACCTGAAGGAATGGAGCGACGTGCTCTTCCAGGTTACTTCTTACAGCCAGAATTACGTGAGAATTCCCGGCGCCAAGAGTGGCTCTTTTTACGCCATCAGCTCTTCCCGGGCAAAATCAATGTTTGAAATCTACAAATAAGATAAAAGGAGGCGAAAACCTCCTTTTTCTTGTATCAAAGGAGGTCCTATGGACCAGGAAAAGATGCTTTCGCAAGAGGAAGAAAAAAACGAGTTTTCTCCGGAAGGGGAAACGGTTTTAGAAGAAACGGCAAAAAAGAAAAATCTTCTCTTTTCTCTGGAAGAGAAATTGAAAGAGAAGAAATTTTTCGCGTGGTTTTTAAAAAAAGGAGAAGGGAATTTGCCCCTTGTCCTTGCCTTTTTGTTGCCTTTTTTGATTTTCTCTTTGTGTCTTGTGCTCCAGGGCGTATATCCCTTCGGTGACGGACAGCTCATTAACTACGACGGCTGGCACCAGTACTATCCTTTTCTGTTACAGCTTTGGGATCATTTCCACGAAGGCACCAGCCTTCTTTACGACTGGTCTATGGGAATGGGCACCAATTTCCTTTCCATGCTGTCTTACTACGGCGCAAGTCCCCTAAACCTTCTTTTGATGCTCTCCCCCGATCGTGAATTCCGCCTTGCTTTTATGGTGCTGATCGCCGTGCGCATCGGTCTTGCCGGGGGATTTTTCGCCCTCTTTTTAAAGAAAGTATTTTCCAAAAGCGGGTGGTCCGTGGCCTTTTTCGGCCTAGGGTATGCCCTTTGCGGCTTTATGATGGGCTACGTTTGGAATAATATGTGGCTGGATACCATTGCTCTGTATCCTCTTTTGTGTCTGGGAACGGTGAAAATGTTCCGGGAAGGAAGATCTTCTCTCTACGTTATTTCCCTGGCCTTAAGCCTTTTTGCCAATTACTATATCGGTTATATGAGCTGTGTATTTACGGTTCTGGTATTTATCATTTTGTGTGTGGTGGATAAGGTTTCCTTTTCCGACCTATGGCGAAAAGGACTTCGTTTTGCCTTTTTGAGCCTTCTGGGCGGTGCCCTTTCCGCCGTTTTGCTTCTTCCCGCCTTTTTCGGGCTTTTAAACACCGTCTCTACCACGGGTAACGTTCCGATGTACGTTTCTTTTTATGAATCCATACGGAATTTCTTCGCGCCCCTTTCCTCTTTCCACACACCGGCGGTCATGGACGGCCTTCCCAATATTACCACCTGCGCCATTCTGTCTCTTTTTGCCTTTGCTTTCCTTTGGGCAAAGCGCATTTCTCTTCGGGAAAAGCTCTGCGCCTTTCTGCTTTTGGTATTCCTTCTTTTTTCTATGAATTTCAGCGTGCTCAATTACTTCTGGCACGGATTTCACTTTACCAATATGATCCCCTACCGCTTCGCTTTTCTCTTCGTCTTTGCGGTAGTGGTAATGGCCTACCGCTATTATCAGAAATCCGCCTTCGATTTTGACCTGGTAGACGGGGCGGGTATGCTCTTGTTCTCCGGCTTTGTGGCCTTCTGTTCCTTCGGTGTGTACGCATCTTACAGCGTTTTATTAACGGTGGCGGTCTTCGTTTTCGCCATGCTTCTCACGGTGCTTTATTCGGTGAAGATCATCCCGAAAAGCGTATTTTCCACCCTTGTTTGCCTCGTTATCTGTTTCGAAATGGTCATTTCTGCATATCTTGGTACCAAGGCCGTAGGCGTTACCAGCTACTCGGAATATTTTGACCTGAAAACCGGGGAAGAAGTGCGGGAGATGGTGGAGATCGTAGATGAAACCGAAAAGAATAGCCAAGATTTCTTCCGCCTGGAAACCACCCAGTGGCGAAGCCTCAATGACTCCTGCTTCTATGAGTACAACGGAATTTCCCAGTTTGCTTCTTCTGCCAACCGCAGGGTTTCGGAATTTATGGAGCATCTGGGTATGCCTGCCGATGCCGGCAGTAACCGCTTCGTATACGTTCATTCCACCCCGCTTACGGAAACGGCCCTGGGCATCAAATACCTGATTCATAAGACCGGGTACCTTTCCGATACGGGACTTACCTGTATTTCCCCGGCGGATAACGATACCAACGTTGCCCTTTACGAAAGCCGGAATTTTGCCGGACTTGGCTTTATGATCCCGGATGGAGCGGAGAATTTCAAGTTTGATAAGACCTGGGCCATTTATTTAAGACAAAACGCCCTTTTTGAAGCCATGACGGGTCTTGAAGGAAAACTTCTCACTCCCTTTTCTCCCAAGAAGGAAGATCATTTAAATCTTACGGCAAAAGATTTAGAGCACGGAAGATACGAGTATTCCTCCGCACCGGGTGAAGGGGCTTCGGCAGAGAGAGTTCTGCGCTTTACCTATACCGCGCCGGAAAGCGGTATGGTCTATATCTATGCGGACGTGGCTCTTGCCGACTACGTGCAGGTAAACAATGCCTGGCACTGCATTGAAGACTATCCCAATTTCTTCTCTGCCGGCTATTTTGCCAAGGGAGAAAGTTTCCAGGTACGGGTGATCATCAATGAAGAAACGGAAGAAGAATTTACCGATTACGCTATGCTTCACGTTTGCACTCTGGATGAAGAACTTTGGGAAAAAGGCCTTCAGATCATCAAGGATGAGAAAATGGAGATCAGGGAGTTTTCCGATACGGGACTTTCCGCTACGGTAAATGCCAAGGAAGACGGCTACCTCTACACCTCGATCCCCATGGAGCAGGAAGGCGCCTGGCGGGTATTTGTTGACGGAAAAGAAGCGAAGGTCCAGCCTTTTGCCGGCTCTTTTGTGGGCATCAAGCTTTCAAAAGGTGAGCACGATCTGGCCTTTACCTATTCGCCCAAAGGCTTTGTTCCCGGCCTTGTCATTACCCTTTGCGCTTTGGTGATCTTTGCTTTTCTTGTGATCTTTGAAAGAAAAGGACATAAGCTTTTCCCCGAAAAGAAAAGGGAAGAGGCAAAGGAAGAAGGAATAGAAAACAGTTCTCCGGAAGAAACGGAAGAAAAAGGAGAAGAAATTTGACACTGCAGAAACTGATGTCCCTGACCCGCAAGGCAGTGGACGATTTTCAGATGATCCCCAAGGGCGCAAAAGTGGCGGTAGGGGTTTCCGGCGGCAAGGATTCCCTTGCCCTGGTTACGGCCCTGGCAGGACTTTCCGCTTTTCACCCTTCGGGCTTTAAGGTCTGTGCCATTACGGTAGATCTGGGTTTTGAGGGGGCAGTCTTTGGTCCCATTACAAAGTACCTGGAAAGCCTTTCGGTGGAGCACAAGGTAGTGAAGACCGAGATCGGAAAAGTGGTTTTCGACGTGCGGAAGGAAAAGAATCCTTGTTCTCTTTGCGCCAAAATGAAAAGAGCCGTCCTTTGCGATGCGGCAAAGGAAATGGGCTGTGAGTATCTGGCTCTGGCCCATCACAGAGATGATCTGATCGATACGTTTTTATTGAATCTTTTCTACGCCGGCCGGATCGATACCTTCCTTCCGGTAACCGATCTTACCAAAACCGGGATCACCGTGATCCGTCCCTTCCTTTACGCAGAGGAGAAGGATCTTATTTACTTTACCAATAAAAATCCCATGCCCGTTTGCCCATCCGGCTGTCCGGCGGATAAACATACTTCCCGGGAAGACGTAAAGGTGCTTTTAAAGGATTTTGCCAAAGAGTATCCGGACGTAAAATCCAAAATTTTCGGCGCCATTTTACGGGCAGGACTTCTTGACCGCAGAGAAAACGACACCATCACCCTTTAATCGTGGCAGAATGTGAAAAAAGTGTTAACAATAACCTGAATTGCTTGAAAATTCCAGATTTTTGAGTATAATAAAAGTCAGAATTAGCACTCGATGGTTGAGAGTGCTAAATATGAAAACGAATTGATCCATTCAAAGGAGGATAAATAAGATGTTGAAACCCCTTAACGACAGAGTCGTTCTGAAAATGGTAGAAGCAGAAGAAACCACTGCTTCCGGTATAATTCTTGCCGGCGCCGCAAAAGAGAAGCCCGAAATTGCAGAAGTTGTTGCAGTGGGCCCCGGCGGTGTGGTAGACGGAAACAAGGTTGAAATGACCGTTTCTGCAGGCGATAAGGTCATTATGTCCAAGTACGCCGGTACCGAAGTAAAATACCAGGGCAAAGAATATGTGATCGTGAGAATGGGCGACATTCTCGCCATCGTAGACTAAGGAGGAAAGATCCGTGGCAAAAGATATGATCTACGGCATTGAAGCCAGAAACAAACTGATGGCCGGTATCGACGCACTGGCTGACGCAGTAAAAGTAACCATCGGCCCCAAGGGCAGAAACGTAGTGCTGGATAAGAAATTCGGCGCTCCCCTCATTACCAACGACGGTGTTACCATTGCAAAGGAGATCGAACTTCCCGATCCTTTTGAAAATATGGGCGCACAGCTGACCCGTCAGGTAGCCGTAAAAACCAATCACGCCGCAGGCGACGGTACCACCACCGCTACCGTTCTGGCACAGGCTTTCGTTCGCGAAGGTATGAAGAACGTGACTGCCGGCGCAAACCCCATGATTCTGAAAAAAGGCATTTCCAAGGCTGTGGACGTTGCCATTCAGGAACTTCAGAAGAATTCCAAGCCTGTTTCCGGTAAAGAAGACATCGTAAGAGTCGGCACCATCTCCGGCGGCGATGAAGTGGTAGGCACTCTCATTGCAGACGCGATGGAAAAGGTTTCTGCTGACGGTGTTATTACCGTAGAAGAATCCAAATCTGCCGAAACCTACTGCGAAGTGGTAGAGGGTATGCAGTTTGACCGCGGTTACCTCTCCCCCTATATGGTAACCGATACCGATAAGATGGAAGCCACCTTTGACGATGCCATCCTTCTTATCACGGATAAAAAGATCTCTAACATTCAGGAGATCCTGCCTCTTCTGGAACAGGTAATGCAGTCCGGCAAGAAGCTTGTGATCATTGCAGAAGACGTAGAAGGCGAAGCCCTCTCCACCCTGCTTGTAAACAAACTTCGCGGCACCTTTACCTGCGCGGCCGTAAAAGCCCCCGGTTTCGGTGACAGAAGAAAAGATATGCTCCAGGACATTGCCATTCTCACCGGCGGTACCGTAATCTCTTCCGACCTTGGTCTGGAACTGAAGGAAACCACCCTGGATATGCTGGGCAGAGCAAAACAGGTGAAGATCACCAAAGAAAACACCATCATCGTTGGTGGCCAGGGCGACGTGAAGGCGATCCAGGATAGAATCGCTTCCATTAAGCAGAGCATTGAAACCACCACCAGTGATTTCGACCGTGAAAAATTGCAGGAGCGTCTTGCTAAACTTGCCGGCGGTGTAGCCGTGATCAAAGTTGGCGCTGCTACCGAAGCAGAAATGAAAGATAAGAAGCTCCGCATCGAAGACGCGCTGAATGCAACCCGCGCCGCAGTAGAAGAAGGCATCGTGCCCGGCGGCGGTGTAGCGCTTCTCAATACCATCTCCGCTGTAAAGGCTCTTCTTGATACCACTTCCGGTGAAGAGAAGGTTGGCGTTGAGATCGTACTTCGCGCTCTGGAAGATCCCTGCCGTCAGATCTCCGCAAACGCCGGTTTTGAAGGCAGTGTGATCGTAGACAAGATCCTTTCTTCCGGAAGACTTGCTTACGGCTTTAACGCTTACGAAGAATCTTACGTAGATATGTACGAAGCCGGTATTATCGATCCTACCAAAGTTACCCGCAGTGCTCTGGCAAACGCTTCCAGCGTTGCCGCAATGGTACTGACCACCGAGGTACTGGTAACCGATAAGAAGGAAGACGCCGCTGCACAGATGGCCGCTCAGGCTGCTGCCGCTGCCGGTGGTATGTATTAAAAAATGATCCCCGAGAGGAAATCTCTCGGGGATTTTCTTTTTTCTCTTGAAAAAGGCAAAACTTTGTTGTATCATAAGTTGTTTTGTAAAATAAGGAGAGAAAAATGAGAGTTTTTACTTTTGTAAAGAAAAACGTTGTTTTCTGCGTGGCGCTGTTTTGCGCCCTTATTACCTGTTTTTTGGTACCCCCGGACGGAAAATATTTTTCCTATCTTGATTTTAATACCCTCTCTTGTTTGTTTATGACCTTGGCAGTAGTCTGCGCCCTTCGAAATATTAAGTTTTTTACCATCGTGGCAAGAAGACTTGTGATGATCTCCGGCACCCTTCGTTCTCTTTTTGTGATGCTTATCACCATCACCTTTTTAGGGTCTATGCTCATTGCCAACGATATGGCGCTGATTACCTTTTTGCCCCTTGGCTATTTTGCTCTTTCCGTTACGGGGAAAGAAAAATATATGGCTTACCTTTTCGTTTTGCAGAATATTTCCGCAAATCTCGGGGGAATGCTCACTCCCTTCGGAAATCCCCAAAACTTATATCTCTATTCTTATTTTCACATTCCCACGTTGGATTTTTGCAAAATGATGGCGCCCCCGTTTCTCCTTGCCATTTTTCTTCTCTTCCTTTGCTGTCTTTTCGTGAAAAACGAGCCCCTTTCCATTGATTCTCGATTTCCCGAATCTTTAAACGGAAAGAAGACCGCCCTTTATCTTGCTCTTTTCGCCCTGTCCCTTCTTGTGGTATTTCGCATCGTTCCTTTTCTTCTGGGACTTGCGGTGATCTTCGTTGCCGTTTTCCTTTTGGATAAGGATGCCCTTTTGTCCGTAGACTACGCGCTTCTGGGCACTTTCTTCTTTTTCTTTATTTTTGCGGGAAATTTATCCCGTCTGGAGGCGGTCAATCATTTCTTTTCCGGTCTGATGGAAAAGGATGCCCTTCTGGTCTCCGTTTTATCCTGCCAGGTGATCAGTAACGTACCCAGCGCCATTTTGCTCTCTCGCTTTACTACCCAGGTTCACCCGCTCCTTTTAGGGGTCAATATCGGTGGAACGGGAACGCTGATTGCCTCTCTTGCAAGTCTTATTACCTTCAGCGAATTTCGGATTTTGTACCCCGGTCACGCAAAGCAGTATTTTTTCCTTTTCACCGTGGTAAATTTCCTTTTTCTCTTTATTATGACCTTGGCGGCAAAGCTGTTTTTCTTATAAATAAAAAAAGACCGACATAATCGGTCTTTTTCTTTTTTTGTTTTTAGAAAATAAAGAAGTAAAGAAGGACCAGCGCACCTAAAACAATGCGGTAGATGCCAAAGACAGCAAAGGAGTGCTTCTTTACGTAATCCATCAAAAAGCGGATCACAAAAAGGGAAGTGAGAAAAGCGGCGGCACAGCCGATGATGAGGATCAGGCCTTCAGAAAGGGTCAAGGCAAAGCCGAATTTTAACAGCTTTAAAAGGGAGTAGCCCGCCATAACGGGAACGGCCAGGAAGAAGGTAAATTTTGCGGCGGCAACTCGGCTGACACCCAGCACCAGGGCGCCCAGGATGGTAGAGCCGGATCGGGAAGTGCCGGGAATGATGGAAAGCACCTGGAAAAGTCCGATGAGAAAAGCGTCTTTGTAGCTGATAGCGTGAATATCACTTACCCGCATTTCTCTTTTTTCGTTTCCTTTTTCCAGGAACAGGAACGCGATGCCGTAAAGGATCAGTGCCCCGGCAATGACGGTGGGGGTGTGAAGATGGGCGTCGATCCAGTCGTCAAAAAGGATGGTAACCACTGCACCGGGGATACAAGCTACGACTACTTTAAACCAAAGGGAAAAGGTATCTTTTCGGATCACCTCGTTTGCGGTCTTGCCTTTCTGAAAGGGCCACATTTTGTCCCAAAACAGAAGAAGCACCGCCAGAATAGCGCCTAGCTGGATGACGATAAAGAACATTTCCTTAAATTCTTCGGACTGATTTAGTTTTAAGAATTCATCTACCAAAAGCATATGCCCCGTGCTGCTGACCGGGAGCCACTCGGTAATGCCTTCTACGATACCGAGAAAGATCACCTTTAATATTTCAAATAAACGTTCCATTTTTTCTCCTTTTAGAAAGTTTATGCATATTCTTTTGTTATTTTACCATTGATTTTTCTTTTTGTAAAGGAAAAGAGCATTGACAAGGGGTGAAAATGTGTCTATAATAAAAAAAGGAACACGTGGAAAAAGGAAGTCGTTCTCCAGAGAAGCGGGGTAGCTGGAAACCGCTGTGCGATCTTTTTCTATACCATCCTTTTTTGTCCCGCAGGAAATGGCGGCGTTCCCTTTACGAAAAAAGGAGAAAAAAGAGCAGATTTTAAATCTGAATTCGGGTGGAACCGTGGGAATCTTCTCACCCCGAAGCATTTGCTTCGGGGTGTTATTTTTTTATCCCCGGAAAGAGAGGAAATGAAATGAAAGTTATTTGCAATGACGGCCAGATCCGTGAAGATCTGACCCCGGAAGAGGAACTGCAGGTCATTCGTCATACGGCGGCTCATATCTGCGCCCAGGCCATTCGCCGTCTTTATCCCCATGTAATTTTGGCATTCGGCCCTGCCACGGAAAGAGGATTCTTTTACGACGTAGATCTGGGAGAAACCAAGCTTTCCGATGAAGACCTTGTAGCCATTGAAAACGAGATGAGAAAGATCGTAAAGGAAAATCTTCCCATTAAGACCTTTACCTTAGGTCGCGAAGAAGCAGAAAAACTTCTTTGTGAGAGAGGGGAAAAGTATAAGATCGAGCATCTGGACGATCTTGATCCCGACGCTACCATCAGCTTTTTCCAGCAGGGTGAATTTATTGATATGTGCGTAGGCCCTCACCTGACCTATACCAAGGCGCTGAAGGCCTTTAAGATCACCCAGCAGTCCGGCGCTTACTGGAAGAATGATAAGAATAATAAGATGCTCACTCGAGTAGGCGGTATCGCTTTCCGCACCCCCGCGGAAATGGAAGAGTATTTAAAGCTTCTGGAAGAAGCAGAAAAGAGAGATCATCGCCGCATCGGCAAGGAAATGGGTCTGTTCTTCTTTGCGGACGAAGGCCCCGGATTCCCCGTCTTCCTGCCCCGCGGTACCCAGCTGAAAAATTCTTTGGTAGAGTACTGGAGAGAGATCCATTACAGAGATCACTACAAGGAAGTAAATACCCCCCTTATTATGAACCGTGCCCTTTGGGAAACCAGCGGTCACTGGGATCATTATAAGGACAATATGTACTCCACTCTCATTGATGAAGAAACCTATTGCATCAAGCCTATGAACTGTCCCGGCGGTGTCATGGTTTACCGCTCCAGCCCCCATTCTTACAGAGATCTTCCTCTGCGCGTGGGAGAACTGGGCCTTGTTCACAGACACGAATTAAAGGGTGCCCTCCACGGTCTGTTCCGCGTGCGTTGCTTTACCCAGGACGATGCTCATATCTTTATGCGTCCCGATCAGATCACCGATGAAATTATGGGCGTGGTACACCTCATTAACGAAGTGTACACCAAATTCGGCTTTAAGTACTTCGTAGAGCTTTCCACCAGACCGGAAAATTCCATGGGTAGTGACGAAGATTGGGAAGCCGCTACCGAAGGCCTGAAGAACGCTCTTAACAAACTGGGCCTGGATTACGTGATCAATGAAGGCGACGGCGCTTTCTACGGTCCCAAGATCGACTTCCACCTGGAAGACAGCCTTGGCAGAACCTGGCAGTGCGGCACCATTCAGCTGGACTTCCAGATGCCCATTAACTTTAACCTGGAATACGTAGATGAAAACGGCGAAAAGCAAAAGCCCATTATGATCCACCGAGTTTGCTACGGCTCTCTGGAAAGATTTGTTGGTATCATCACCGAGCACTTTGCCGGTAAGTTCCCCTTGTGGCTTGCCCCCGTTCAGGCAAAGGTTCTGCCCGTTTCCGAAAAGAGCGCAGACTACGCAAAAGAAGTGTACGATGCCATAAGACGTGCCGGTATCCGCTGTGAGATCGACGAAAGAAATGAAAAGATCGGCTACAAGATCCGCGAAGCCCAGATGGTGGACCGTGTTCCCTATATGCTGATTTTGGGCGGCAAAGAAGTAGAAGAAGGCACCGTTTCCGTTCGTAACAGAGATACTGCCGAAACCGAAACCATGAGTCTTTCCGACTTCCTTGAAAAAATTCAGAAGCAAAACAAAGACAGAGTATAAAAGAAAATCCCCCCATTCAATGGGCGTAGTTTTTATAGAATGAATAAAAAATGTATTCATTTCCGTTAAGAATCTACATTGTATTTGCCAAAACAATTTTTTAGTCAAGCCCAAACCCTTATAACAATAGAAAGAGAGAACAAATCGGTTTTCTAGCCGAAACGTTCTCTCTTTTTTAATTAAATGAAATCGTTACCGTGTAACGATGAAATCTTCACTTCGTTCAGATGAAATCCAAGGTAGGCCCTTGGATGAAATCAAATCCGTCTAACTTATCACCCTGCAAGGCAGGATTTCATCGCGGGAGCGATTTCATCCGCCGTAGGCGGATTTCACCCGTCGAAGACGGATTTGACTGTGTGTTCTCCATAAAGGCGAACACACTAAAGCGGTGGGATCTTTTTTATGCTTTCTTTTTTCTTTTCAAAATATCGGAAAGAAGATTTTTCACAAAATGCCATAAAGGAACGGGATTTAATCCTTTCAGCATCAAAACGTTGTTTTCGTAAACGGGCTTTAAGAAGAAACCTACGATCACATTGGTAAAGATCTGGGTAACAAGAGAAGCAAGAGCCGCACCCATCATTCCCATAATAGGAATCAAAACTGCATTTAAAATCACGTTGGAAACAGCGCCGATCAAATTTATGATCCACAAAAAATGCCCTTTGTTTTCCGATAAGATCCATACATCCCGCACCGCGCCCAAATAAGAAAAGGTGGTATACCAAACGATCAGTCGCAAAACATTCACGCTTTCCCCGTAGCCGGAGCCGTAGAGAATATGAATAATGGGAGAGGCAAAGATCATGATAACAAGGCTCTGAAGCAAGGCAAAATAAATTACCACAGAGTAAAGGAAAGAAACATTCTTTTGGTACTGGGACTCATCCGTGCCTTTATTTTTTACAATGGTAGGCCGGGCGGAATCGATAATGGCCCCGAAGATAAAGCCGGTCATACCTGCGCAGGTAACCGCCGCCGAATAAAAGCCGGTAGCCGCATCGCTTACCATCAGTTTCAGCATAATTTTATCGGTCTGGGCAAAGACGGTAACCATCAAAGCAGAGAAAATATAAAATTTGCTTTTTCTCAGCATTTCCCCCGCTCTTGCTTTAGAAAAGGAAAGTTTTTGTCCGCCCAGTTTTTTGTATATGACAATCAAAGACAGCGAAATAATGAGATAATCCAGGGCCTGGGAAATGGCAAACCAGAAAATGCTCTCATTTCTTACAAGGAGGATCACCCGATAGATGTTGACGAAAATATAAGCCATCAGGGTAATAAGGGCCGTATATTTAGACAAAAGTTTTGCCTGGAACCAGTACTGTATCATTTGCAGTGCCTGGAAAATAAGATTTAAACTGTAAAGCAGGCAAACGATAATGGTAACCTTTTCGTTTCGATTCACCAAGCAGGCAAAGGAAACAACACCGATAATAGAAGCAATGGAAGAGATGAGGCAAAGAAAAAGGGCCGTGCCCAGGGTTTCTCCTTCCCTCTCCGGCTGCTCCACGATCTCCTGCACCAGGGTGGAGCGAAGACCCAGCTGCATAATGGGAACCACAAATGCAACCAGGGACGCCGCGTAGTTGATCACGCCGAAACTGGAAGGGCCAAGATACCGTGCCACCAGCATATTCACGATCAAATTGAGAATTGCCTGGACGATATGACAGCCGATGATCCATCCGGCGTTTTTAATCGTTCTGTTTTTCAAATGAATTTCCTTCTTATACTCTGATGTGTATTTTACAAGGGGAGTATTTTTTTATATAGACAAAAATATTTTTCTACCATCTGTTCTTTGGAATGGTATTCTCTTGCCATCTCTACCCTTTCCCGGGAAGGCTTTTCATCAGAAACTTCTTTCAGGGCTCGGGCCATAAGGTCAAGATCAAAGGCAGGGACTACTTTTCCCATACCGTCAAGGATGGTTTCCATAACGCCGCCTACGTCAAAGCCCACAACCTTTGTTCCGCAGGATTGTGCCTCCAGAGAAACGGTGGGATAAGTTTCATTGCGGCTGGTTGTCACAAGGCAGTCTGATCCGCTGTAAAGTTCTGCTAAAAGATCCGGGTCATTCACTTTCCCGATAACGGTAAGATTTTTCGCATCCGCTTGATATTCCCCTCCTACCAGGAGAAAATGAAGGGACGAATTTTCACATTTTTTGACAAGATCCATAAAAAGATCAAAGCCCTTCAAATGAGAAAAACCGGGCGAAACGTATAAAATATACTTTTTATCCTCCGGCAAGGCATAGCGCTTTATCAGGTTTTCTTTGGCGCCTTCCCTGGGATAAAAAACGTTTGTATTCTCAATGCCGTTAGGGATCACCGTAATATCCCTCTTTGCCATTTCCCCGCTTTCACCGGCGCGGGAAGCGATCCAATGAGAGGGCGCCACCACAAAAAAATCCTCCCAATCTTTGTAGATCCGGTGCATTCTTTTATAAGAAGAAGCGGTACGGTCCAGAAAATAAGAATGAGTTTTCGAGCGAAATTCCTCGCAGTGATGACAACCTTTTTTCCATTTTTCGCACGTACCTGCGTGGCTGCAATTTGCCGTATACATAAACTCTGCGTGAAGGGTAAGAACGGTTTTGATACGATTCTTTTTTAAGAACGTAAGCAGGCGGAAAATATTGCAAAAATGCCCGTTGATACACTGCAAGTGAACGATATCCGGCTTTTCCTTTCGGATTATGGCCTTGATCTTTTCCGTAGAAAGAAGGCATCCCCCGTAAGGAACGCCGCTGATACGGGAAAGAAGATTTTGTCCTTTGGCATACCATTCCGGCACGATACCCATAACGCCTTTTTGCCCTTTTGCCCTTCTTCCGCACAAAACAAGGGATTCTACCCCCTTTTGAAGAAGGCCCAGGTGGATGTCCCGTGTGATTTTGCCGGTGCTTCCCTCGTCATAAACACAGTTTATTTGTAGGACTTTCATCGTAAATAACCTTTCTTAATAAGGTATGGTTTGCCAGAAGAAGTAATAGGGATAGGCTCTTGCCCAGGAGGAATCCAGGGCGCTGTCAAAGAAGAAAATGACAAAACACAAAATCACCGCATAGCGGATGAGAATCGCATAACGACGGTCTTTTAGTCGCATCAGTGCCATAGGCAAAAGAAGAACCAGAGAAAACATAAAGTAATAGCCTACGCGGATGGCGGTGTCATAAACGGTACTAAAGATCTGGCTGAGGCACGCCATAAAGAACACGTTCATATACCCATTCACCTTAGGGTCTTTATCCCCGTAGAAAAAGATCAGAAGGAAAACGTAGATCATAATGAATATGATCATCAGAGTATAAGCGCCGGTGGAAGTTAAAATTGCATTCTTCTTAAATAAAAGGCTAAGCAGAGTGAAAAGCTGTTTTCTGAAAAGAAAAACAATGGGAAAGAGGGCAAGGAAGATCACACGTACCTTCCCCGGGATCTGCAGGTGATAGAAGAAATACACCGCCAAGAAAACCATGGCCGTATAATGGAAAAAAGAAGCGAAAAGGACACAAATTAAAAAGTGCCAGAATTTCTTGTGTTCCACAAATTTCAACGCATAAAAACAAATACCCAGAGCAATACTTTGCCGAAGCCCCGAAAAACAAAGCAAAAAAACAGGAAGTCCCAAGTAAATAACGGTAGACAAAAGAACATCATCGCTTTTTTTATAAATTATATATGCCACTGGAAAAACAGTTAAGAAAGTACAGCTCAGCAAAAAGATCTGCTTATTTCCAAAAGTAAAAAATGCAATGATTTTATTAAAGATAATATACCCTTTTTCATAGTTCAGGTAGGACTCAAGGCCCAGTACTTCCTTCCAGGACATCTGATGCAAACGGTCATAAGACTTTAAATATCCGGCAAGGTCCACACCCATGGTATGATGACGAAGACCTACCATCAAAATGAGAAAGCCGTAGATCAGTCCGCAATAAATGGCTTTTCGCCGGTTTGCGCCTTCCACAAGCCGACACATGAGAAGCGGTGTTAAAAGTATGAGGGCATACAAAAAAATGTACAACTTGCTTTTCCCCTTTCAAAACGTCCCATATATTCTCAAGTAAAAAATACCGAAATATCCCTTACTTGAAAACATATTTCGCTACACAGGGGTTTTCCCTGTGTAGCGAAAATATCATTTTTTAGAATACGATTCTTCCGTTTGCATCAAACTGATAGGTGCCGGCAGGAAGCAGGCCGTTTGTCATTGCAGCCTCAATTACATACTGGCATCCCTTTACCGCTTTTTTGGTACTGTTAAAGTAATAATAATTGCCTTCTGCATCTTGCACAAGTCCAGCGTAAACTTTCGTATCATTCTCGTAATAATAAAGTTCTCCGTCCTCTTCCACAATACCATTTAAGAATTTTATCGTTCCATCGGCATTAAAAGAGTAAGTGCCGGCGGGAAGCAGGCCGTTTGTCATTGCAGCGCCAATGTAGTAAGAGCAATCCTTCACTGCCTTTTTGGTGCTGTTGAAGTAATAATAGTTGCCTTCCTTATCCTGTACCAGACCCGCGTAAACTTTGATATTATTTTCATAATAGTAAAGTTCTCCGCCCTCTTCTACAATGCCATTTAGGAGTTTTAAGGTGCCGTCGGCATTAAAGGTATAAGTACCGGCAGGAAGAAGGCCGTTTGCCATCGCTGCACCGATGGGATACTCGCAATCCTTCACAGCTTTCTTGGAACTGTTGATATAGTAGTAATTGCCTTCTTTATCCTGTACCAGGCCCGCATAAATGGTCTTACCGTCTTTATAGAAGACGATGTCCCCATTTTCTTCCGTTACAAGACCGATCTTCAATTTACCGTCAGCAGCGAACTGATAGGTGCCGGCAGGAAGAAGTCCATTGGTCATAGCTGCGGTAATGGGATAAGTGCATCCCTTTACCGCCTTCTTGGTGCTGTTGATGTAATAGTAGTTGCCTTCCTTGTCCTGTACCAGGCCTGCATAAATGGTCTTACCGTCTTTATAGAAGACGATGTCCCCATTTTCTTCCGTTACAAGACCGATCTTCAGTTTACCGTCAGCGGCGAACTGATAGGTGCCGGCAGGAAGAAGTCCATTGGTCATAGCTGCCTCAATTACATACTGACATCCCTTTACAGCCTTCTTGGTGCTGTTGATGTAATAGTAGTTGCCTTCTTCATCCTGCACAAGGCCGGCGTAAACGGCACGGCTGTTTACGTAGAAACGGATGTCACCATCAGGATCGGTAACAATACCGTTCTTCATTTTACCATCTGCCATAAAGCTGTAAGTGCCGGCAGGAAGAAGTCCGTTGGACATCGCAGCACTGATATACTGATCCGTATTCTTTACTGCTTTTTTGGTGCTGTTGATGTAATAGAAGTCACCGTTCTTATCCTGTATAAGGCCTGCGTAAATGGGCGTACCGTTTTTATAAACGCGGATATCGCCGTTTTCTTCAAAGATCAGGCCTTCCTTCATACGGCCGTCAGCCATAAAGGTATAGGTACCTGCCTTTACATCAAGTCCGTTGGTATCGGAAATGGTATAGGTCTTATTTCTTACTGCCTTATAGGTAGAAGAGCTGAAGTAATAGTAGAAGCCGTCCTCTGCCAGGATAAGACCTCTCTG
>JAZNRO010000049.1:0-67464 GCA_045590715.1 Eubacteriales bacterium
CCGATTCCTTGGGGTTCCTCTGTAGAAGAAGGTTCCTTTTCAAAGCGGGAAGAAAGACGATACAAATACCCATTCTTCTCCATCACAAGTAAAAGAAGAACGGTGACGGAGATCAAAAGTACTGCGCAAAGAGTAAAAGTAATAATTTTCTTTTTCATAGCTTCCTCCCAAGGTTTTATCTTTCTTTTATCAGTATAGCACTCTTTTGTAAAAAGGAAAGACTTTGACCTCCAATTGTCTTTTTTTGACCTCCAATTGTTTAGATCCGCATTTCAACCGTAGCTTCAAAACAGTTTTTCCGCTGAACAAAGCCTGCAGTACCACCGTATTTTTTGGCAAGGGAAGCAATGATCCCCATTCCGTAGCCATGCGCGGACTTATCTGATTTGGTAGTAGAAAAATCAGTTTTTTCTTCCTCAAAAGGCGCGGAATTTAGGCATCGGATCACAAGAAACCCGTTCTTCACTCCCAGATTCAAATAAATAAAAGGTTCTTTCTCCTCTGCTTTTTCACAGGCCTCAATGGCATTGTCCAAAAGATTAAAAAGAACGGCAGACAGATCTTTATGGCTGATCTTACAGTCCTTTTGGAACCGGGCCTGGATATCTATATCAATTCCCCTTTTTTTCGCCTGGTGAAAATAACTGGCAAGCACCGCATCTACCACTACCACACCGGTAAATGCCATGGGGCGGATACGGTCAAAATCCTCCTCTATCTCTTTCAAATATAAGGAAGATTTTTGGAATTGGTCATTTTCCATTAACTGGGATAAAACGCGCAAATGCTTTTTAAAATCGTGATTGATCTTTGCTATAGTCTGATAATTTTCTTTGATCTCTTCCACATAATCTTCATATTGTTCGATTCTGGCGGAAAGAAGCCTTTTCTCCGCTTCTTTTTGGATGGCAAAAAACAGTACGATACCCGTTATGAAAAAAAGGATCATCAATACAAAAAAAGTCAATACAACGGTTAAAACCGCCTTTTGCTGATCCTTTTGCAAAAAAGCGCTTCTTATGAAAAGATCGCCGAAAATCACTGCCAAAGAAAAGAAGGTCACTGCGGCCTTCTGCCAACCCCCCATAGGGAAAATCCTTTGTCTTCTGCGGATCAGACCGCATGGGATCAAAACCATAAAACGGAATGCCAAAAGAAATAGGATTCTCGTCTTTTTTTGTGCCTTCAGCAAAGCGGTAACAAAGCCTTGCGCACCCGAAAGACCGTCAAAAAGAGAAGAAAAGAACAACTCGCACAGGAAAAACACCGCCACGAAAAAGCAGGCAAAAGAAAAAACGGAAAAAAGATCAGCCTGGAAACAAAGAGCAAGAAAACAAAACAAAAAAATGATACTGATAAACGGGAGAAGATTTTCTTGAATCTTTATAAACTCCAGGTAAGAAAGCACAAAAGAAGAAAAAACGGCGAAAAGCAAAGAAACTTTTACAGATTTTCTTTGAAAAAAATTGTCAAAAATTAATGCCGCGATCAAAAACAGCAAAAAATGATAAAAAAAGAATACAAGATATGTCATCAGATCACCTCTTTCCAGTACAAGGCGATCTTTTCTTTCACTTGAGAAAATCTGGCGCGGCTGACGGGAAGCACCTGGCCGCCCTTCAAAGTCAGCTCCCTCTCTCCAATCCGTTCAATATATTCAATATTTACCGCCAAACCCCGATCCACCTGAACAAAAATTTCCGAAGGGATCTTCGCAAGCAATTCCTGCAAAGTGGTGCGAACCTTATGTACCGTACCGTTACTTAGTTTTACCAGCGAATACTTTTTATCTTTCTCAACAATTATGATATCATTATGATACACCTTCAAAGGGGTTGTACCCTCATCCAGGATAACTGCCCGCGCCCCCAAAATATGATGTGTGTGACAAACTTGAGGAATATATCTTTTCATTCTTTTTTCCATTTCATTTTTAGGAATGAAGCGATAGGCATCCACCTCATAAAGATCTGGCGCCATTTCCAAATGAGAAGTCAGAAACAATATCAGACAACGGGGATTGATCCGGCGCAACATTTGGGCCACTTCGATCCCGTTGTAATAGGGCATTTCAATATCCAAAATTGCAACATCGAAGAGGGGCGACTCACTTTTTAAAACTTTTGCCAGTTCTTCCATATCAGAATAACCTAAAACAGTGTGATTCCCCACTTCTTTTTGAAATAAATCCGTTACCACATCAACTGTGTGGGAAAGAATCCTTTCATCATCGTCACAAACAATACAGCGAATCATATAAAAACTCCTTGATCTGATAGATTCCCCTATATTATAGCAAAAAAACAGAATTTTTACAATGGTTTGACCCCAAACGGTCTTTTTTTGACCTCCAACGGCGATCTTTTGGCATAAGAAAAAACGGACCGAATGATCGGTCCGTTTTTTTGATGCAAAAACCACAAAAAAAATGTGAAAAAACATAATAAAAATAGAAGAAAATCCATTGATTTTTTCGAAATACAATGATAAAATGTAAAAAGCAATGTAAAATGGTGACGAATAGTCGGCTATTTCAAAAAGCGAAAATTGATCTTTTACATAAAATGAATCTTTGTAAGCAGTGATCTTGCCTAAAGGACAAAGAGTCAAAAATTGAATATATTAAAAAGAACAAATCAAGGATATATAAGGAGAGAAACAATGCAAAAGAAAGTTACTATTATCGGAGCAGGTGCCGTTGGTTCCACCACAGCCTTTGCTCTTCTTACCAAAGGCGCAGCTTCTGAGGTTGTTCTCATCGATGTGAACCACGAAAAAGCCCTGGGCGAAGCTATGGATATGAACCAGGCTACCCCCTACATTGACAACTGCTGCATTTACGCAGGCAGTTATGAAGATGCCGTAGGATCCGACGTCGTTATCATCACCTCCGGCATTGGCAGAAAACCCGGCCAGACCCGTCTGGAACTGGTTCAGACCAACGTAGGAATCATCAAGTCCATCTCTACCGAGATCGTAAAATACGCGCCTGATGCCATTTATCTTTTGGTAGCAAACCCCGTAGACATTTTGACCTACGCATTCCTGAAATACACCGGTCTTCCCAAGAACCAGGTATTCGGTACCGGTACGGTTCTTGATACCATCCGACTCCGCACCCGCCTTTCCGAGCTTTACAACGTAAACAAGCAGCAGGTACACGCAAACGTTCTGGGTGAGCACGGTGATACTTCTCTGGTTGCTTGGTCCACCGCTACCATTGCCGGTGTTCCTCTGGACCAGTACGTTCCCGCCATTGCCACCCCTTACTTCGAGCCCGAAGTATACACCAAGGAAGACGTTGAGACCTACGTGAGAAAATCCGGCGGTCAGATCATCGCCCGTAAAGGCTGCACTACCTACGGCATTGCCATTTCCTCCGCCCAGATCGTAAAGACTCTGGCAGGAAGCGCAGAAACCGCTCTTACCGTATCTTCCCTGCACGAAGGGGAATACGGCATTTCCGACGTATGCTTAAGTTCTCTTTCTCTGGTTGACAGAACCGGTGTAAAATCCATCATCACCCAGACTCTCACCGACGAAGAACTGGCAAAACTCCACGCTTCTGCAGAAGCGCTGAAAGAAGTTATCAGAAGCGCCGGTCTGTAAAGAAAAGCGATCAAAGAAAAAGCATTTTCTTTCGGTAAAAAACTTGCAAACAAAAAAGAAGAAGCAACACGCTTCTTCTTTTTTTATTTTTTTATATATTAAAATATGAAACAAGTTACTGTTCTTCCTTCAAAGATTTCAGTACCTTTACCATCAAAAAGCTGGAGATCAGAAGAGTGATCGTATCCGCCACAAGCTGGGTGGAAACCACACCGTAAAGGCCGAAAATGGAGTTTAAAAGGAAGAGCAAAGGAATATTTACAAGACCCTGACGGCAAACGGAAAGAACAAGAGATTCTCTGCCTTTTCCCATTGCCTGCAGAGAGAAGGTTGCCAGGAGATTCATAAACATCAAAGGGGTTGCCAGACAGCAGATGCGAAGGAAATTTTCGCCCAGTGCCACAGTTTTTGCATCACCGATAAAGAAGGTAACGATCTCTTTTGCGAAAATTTCGAAAAAGAACACGCAAATAAGGGAAAAAGCAACACCGGCGATACGGCAGGCGGAAATAACTTTTTTCATTCTTTCTCTATCTCCGGAGCCGTAGTTATAAGCCACCAGAGGAACCATACCCTGGCAAAGGCCCATGCCTACGTTCAAGGGAAGCATATCGATTTTTTTTACAATGCCCAATGCCGCAAGTTCAATATCGCCGTAACCGGAAGAAAGCTGATTTAAAAAGACGTTGGAAAGACTGGCAAGGAAAGCCGCCAATGCGGAAGGAATACCGATGGCCAAAATGTCTTTCACATATCGAAGGCCTTTTAAAATATGGCGGGGAGAAATGGACAAAACGGTTTTTCCCCGAAGGTGACGGAAAACAATGAGAAAATAAACAAGGCTGATCACGTTAGAAAGGCAAGTTGCCATTGCCGCGCCTGTCACTTCCTGACCTTTGGGAAGAATGAGAAACATAAAAACAGGGTCCAGGATAATATTGATGACACCGCCAAGACCCAGACCGATGCTGGCGTATTTCGCATAACCCTCGCTTCTCAAAAGATGCGAAAGGGCCATACTGAGGGTAGCGGGAACACCGCCGATCACAATGACGTAAAGCGTATACGAAAAAGCAAAATCATAAGTATTGCTGCTGGCACCTACCGTCTTTAAAATGGGCTCGGAGAAAAACAGACAAGCGGCCGAATACAAAAGGGTAACGGCGATGGTACCGTAAAAGCTGACGGAAGATACTTTTTTTGCTTCTTCCCCCTGTCCTTTTCCCAAAAGACGGGAGATTAAGCTACCGCCGCCCACACCGAAAAGGTTAGAAAGGGCGCACATGACAAAAAACAAAACGAAGGCAATGGTAGATGCGGCCACTTTATAAGGGTCATTGGTAAGACCGATGAAGAAGGTATCCGCCAGATTATAGATCATACTGATCAGCTGACTGATAATGGTGGGAATTGCAAGGGTTGCAAGTGCCTTGGGTACCGGCATTTTTTCAAACAGTTCTTTTTTCTTATCCATACGGATCTTCCTTTCTGGTTTCAAAAAACAAAGGGGATTATATCACAAAAAAAGACAAAATGCAAGAAAAGACTACAACAATCTTTCTGCCTTTTTCCCCTTTTTTCTTCCTTTTACTACGGCAAAAACAAAGCCTTTTTTCGCTTTCCGCTTTTTATTTTACAAAAATACATCAAATTATCAAATTTTGGACTAAAAAATGCAAGGTTTTTGTCAAGAAAACTATTGAAAAAAAAACATTTCTTTGATACAATATACTAGATTAGGAATGTCGGCTTTCGACCGGCAATAAGGAGGAAATAAATGAACTATCGCATCGAACACGACTCTATGGGCGAAGTGAAGGTTCCCGCAGACAAATATTGGGCTGCGCAGACCGAAAGAAGCCACGAGAACTTCAAGATCGGCGTTGGCATCGAAACCATGCCCAGAGAAATCACCCGCGCTTTTGGTATTCTGAAAAAAGCGGCCGCTATGGCAAACCACAATCTGAAGCCGGAAAAGATGACCGCAGAGAAACTGGAAGCCATCAAAACCGCTTGTGATGAAGTGATCTCCGGTTCTTTGAACGATCATTTCCCCTTGGTTGTATGGCAGACCGGCAGTGGCACCCAGTCCAACATGAATGCAAACGAAGTCATCGCAAACCGCGGAAACGAGATCGCCGGCAAAAAGCTTCTCCACCCCAACGATGATATCAATAGGTCCCAGAGCACCAAGGACACCTTCCCCACTGCCATGCACATTGCCGCAGTAGAGATCGTGGAAAACAAGCTCTTCCCCGCAATGGACCTTCTCATTTCCACTCTCATCCGTCTGGAAAAAGAAAACGAAGGCATCGTAAAAAGCGGCAGAACCCATCTGCAGGACGCTACCCCCGTTACCTTCTCCCAGGAGATCTCCGGCTGGAGAAGCAGTCTGGAAAAGGATAAGGAACTTCTGAAAGCTTCCCTTACCCATCTCCACGAACTGGCACTGGGCGGCACCGCCGTTGGTACGGGACTGAACACCCCCAAGGGATTTGATAAAGAAGTAGCAAAGGCTGTTTCCGAAATTACCGGAAAAGAATTTGTTACCGCTCCCAATAAATTCCACGCTCTCACTTCCAAAGACGAACTGGTATTTGCTCACGGTGCTATGAAAGCACTGGCAGCAGACCTGATGAAGATCGCAAACGATATCCGCTGGCTGGCCAGTGGCCCCACACTTGCTATCGGTGAGATCTTCATTCCCGAAAACGAGCCCGGTTCTTCCATTATGCCCGGTAAGGTAAACCCCACCCAGTGCGAAGCAGTTACCATGGTAGCCGTACAGGTTATGGGTAACGACGTAGCCGTTGGTATGGCAGCAAGCCAGGGCAACTTTGAACTGAACGTGTTTATGCCCGTGTGCATTTACAACTTCCTCCAGTCTGCCCGTCTTCTGGCTGAGTCTATCGTTTCCTTTAATGATAACTGCGTTACCGGAATCCGCGCAAACCGCGAAAAGATGCATGCAAACCTCCACAACTCTCTGATGCTGGTAACGGCTCTCAATCCTTACATCGGATATGAAAACGCCGCAAAGACCGCAAAGAAAGCCTTCAAGGAAAACATTTCCCTGAAAGAAGCTTGCGTGGCCCTGGGCTTTTTGACCGCAGAAAAGTTTGACCAAGTTTTCCATCCTGAACAGATGGTTTAATATAAAATAGAAAGGAACTCTGATATGGTTTTTCAATACTACCCCGGTTGTACCTTAAGAACCAAGGCAAAAGAACTTGACCGCAAGGCAAGACTCTGTGCCGAGGCTTTGGGCGTGACCCTGAATGAAACTCCCGAATGGCAGTGCTGCGGCGGTTGTTACCCCGTGGCAAAAGACGAGATCGCGACCAAGCTTTCCGCTGTCCGCACCATGATGGCAGCGCGTGACGCCGGAATGCCCGTTGTAACCGTTTGCTCTGCTTGTCACAACGTATTAAAGAGAGTCAATAACGATATGAAGACCGATGCAGTGATCGCTGATCGCGTTAATCGTTATATGAAGAACGAAACTCCCTACCTGGGAGAAGGCGAAGTTCTTCACTTTATCGAAATGCTCCGTGACAAAGTGGGATTTGATAAGATCCGTGAAATGGTAAAGAACCCTCTCACCGGAAGAAAGATCGGCGCCTACTACGGCTGTCTGCTCCTCCGTCCCGGCAAGGTAATGGCATTTGACGATCCCGAAAACCCCACCATCATCGAGGACTTTATCCGCGCACTGGGTGCAGATCCCGTGATCTATCCCTATCGCAATGAGTGCTGCGGCGCTTACGTGACTCTGGAGAATAAGGAAAGCGCAGTAAAGAAATCCGGCGCTGTCCTCCACTCTGCTGCTGCAAATGGCGCAGAATGTGTGATCACCGCTTGTCCCCTTTGCCTTTACAATCTGCAGAAGTCCGGCGGAGAAATTCCTGCCGTCTACTTTACCGAGCTTCTCGCCGAAGCTTTGGGAATCGAATAAGGAGGCATTATGGAACAGAAGTTTTTGAAAGAACAGATCCTTCGTATGAGCGGTGTAAACCCCCGCAAGTGTATGAAATGCGGTAAGTGCAGTGGAACCTGTCCCTCCTACGAGGAAATGGAATTCCATCCCCACCAGTTCGTATACATGGTGGAAAACGGAGATATCGAGCCTTTGATGGCTTCCAAATCTCTTTATCAGTGTCTGACCTGCTTTGCCTGTGTGGAGCGTTGCCCCCGTCAGGTAGAGCCTGCAAAACTCATTGAAGCGGTTCGTCTTGCTACCATCCGTCAGCAGGGCAAGAACCACTTAAAGCCCGACAGTCTCCCCGCTCTTTTAGACGAGGATATGCCTCAGCAGGCACTGGTGTCTGCCATGAGAAAATACGCAAAATAGGAGGACGATATGCAAAGAATCGGCGTTTTCGTTTGCTGGTGTGGTAGTAATATCGCCGCAACCGTTGATGTAAAAGCCGTTGCTGAAGCTCTTTCCAAAGAGCCCGGCGTGGTTTATTACGAAGATTATCAGTACATGTGCTCCGAGGAAGAACAGAACAAGATCAAGAATGCCATCCGTGATTACAAGCTCACCGGTGCCGTTGTCTGCTCCTGCTCTCCCCGTATGCACGAAAACACCTTCCGCAAGGCCGCAGCTGCCGCAGGAGTAAACTCCTTTATGGTAGAGATCGCCAATATCCGTGAGCAGTGCTCCTGGATCCACAAGGATAAACAGAGTGCTACCGAAAAAGCGATCATTCTCGGTAGAGCCGCCATTGCAAAGGTACATTTGAACACTCCCCTTACCGCCGGAGAAAGCCCGGTCGTAAAGAGAGCATTGGTTATCGGTGGCGGTATCGCCGGTATCCAGACTGCACTTGACATTGCAGATGCAGGATTTGAAGTAGACATCGTGGAAAAGAAGCCTACCGTCGGCGGTAAGATGAGCCAGATCGACAAGACCTTTCCCACCCTGGACTGTGCTGCTTGTATCCTGACTCCCAAAATGGTAGACGTAGCCCAGAACGAAAAGATCCGCATCTTCGCCTTCAGTGAAGTGGATTCCGTAAAGGGCTTTGTAGGTAACTTTAACGTATCCATCCGCCGCAAGGCAAGATACGTTGACGAAGTGAAGTGTACGGGCTGCGGTCTTTGTACCGAAAAGTGCCCCCAGAAAAAGGTTCCCAACGATTTCAACTTAGGTCTGGATCAGAAGAGAGCCATTTACATTCCCTTCGCTCAGGCAGTTCCGAAGGTTGCAACCATTGACCCCGACTACTGTACCATGCTGAAGACCGGCAAGTGCGGTGTCTGCGCCAAGGTTTGTACCGCCGGTGCTATTGACTACAAGCAACAGGATACTTTCGTAGAAGAACAGTACGGTGCTATCGTAGTTGCAACCGGCTTTAACCCCATTGAACTAAAGAAATACGACGAGTTTGCTTACTCCCAGTCTCCCGACGTTATCACCTCCCTGGAATTTGAACGCATTACCAATGCGGCAGGTCCCACCGGCGGCGTACTCCTTCGTCCTTCCGACGGAGAGCATCCTCACAAGATCGTATTCGTTCAGTGTGTCGGTAGCCGTGAAGACGGTAACGGTTGCGGTAAGACTTACTGCTCCAAGATCTGCTGTATGTATACCGCAAAGCACGCCATGCTGACCCGCGAAAAATATCCGGATACCGAAGTTTACGTATTCTACATTGACGTTCGTACTCCCGGTAAGAACTTTGATGAGTTCTACCGCAGAGCCGTAGAAGAATACGGCGTTCACTACATCAAGGGTATGGTTGGTAAGGTTTCTCCCGAAAACGGAAAACTTATGGTGCGCGCTTCCGATCTGATCGAAGGCAAGCAGATGACCATTGACGCTGACCTTGTGGTTCTGGCAGCTGCCATTGAGCCCGACAAATCCGCCCGTCCTTTGGCTACCATGCTCACCGCTTCCATGGATACCAACGACTTCTTTACCGAAGCACATCCCAAGCTCCGTCCTGTAGAAAGCCCCACCGCCGGCATCTTCCTTTCCGGTTGCTGCCAGGGACCCAAGGACATTCCCGAAACCGTTGCCCAGGCTTCCGCTTGTGCCGCAAAGGTTATCGGACTTCTGGCAAAAGATACCCTTACCTGCAACGCTTGTGTTGCTCATTCTAACGAAATGCTCTGTAACGGATGTTCCTCCTGTGAAAAGGTATGTCCCTACGGCGCTATCACCTACGAAGAAAAAGAATTCCGTATGCCCGATCGCACCACCAAGGTTCGCAGAGTGGCAAGCGTGAACCCGGCTGTATGTCAGGGATGCGGTGCTTGTACTGTTGCTTGTCCCAGCGGTGCTATGGACCTTCACGGATTCTCTAACAGACAAATCATGGCGGAGGTAGATGCAATATGCAAGTAGAAAAGAAGTTTGAGCCCACCATCGTAGCATTCTGCTGCAACTGGTGTTCCTACGCAGGCGCTGACCTTTCCGGTACCAACCGTCTTCAGTACCCTGCCAACGTAAAGATCATTCGTGTTCCCTGCTCCTGCAGAGTAAACCCCATGTTCATTCTCCGCGCCTTCCAGAGAGGCGCAGACGGTGTTATCCTTTGCGGATGCCACCCCGGTGACTGTCACTACACCACCGGTAACTACTACGCCCGTCGCCGTATGACTCTCTTCTTCTCCATGCTGAACTTCCTTGGCATCGAGAAAGACAGAGTTCGTCTGGAATGGGTCAGCGCCGCAGAAGGCGCGAAATTTGCCGCCACCATGAACGAATTTGTTGAAACCGTTACGAAACTTGGTGAAAACAGAAGATTGGAGGATTTGAGATGCAAAAAGTAATTCGTGAAAAAGCCAAAGATCTTCTCTCTTCCGGCAAGGTAGACCGAGTACTGGGCTGGACCGAAGGCGAATTCTTCTACGACCAGACTCCCGAAGTATTCAAGACCGCGGAAGAAATTGAAAAAGGATTCGTTTATAACGGATTCTCCGGTGCTAACCTTTCCAAGTACCTGGTAAAGGAAAGCCGCAAAGAAGGAAAGGTTGCCGTTTTCTTAAAACCCTGCGACACTTACTCCTTCAGCCAGCTTTTAAAAGAGCATCGCATTGCAAGAGAAAACGTATACGCCGTTGCCATCCCCTGCGAAGGAAAGCTTGACATCGAGCTGATCCGTGCAGAAGGCATCAAGGGTATTACCGCTATCACCGAAGAGGGCGACGAAATTGTCATCACCACCCTTTACGGCGAAGAAAAACTGGCAAAAGAAAAAGCACTTGCCGAGCGCTGCAGAAACTGCAAGAGCAAAAAGCACGTGATCTTTGACGAGATCATCGGCGAAGAAGGCGAAGAGGTTGAATCCGGCCGTTTCGATATGGTAGAAGAGCTTGAAAATATGACCGAAGAAGAAAGATTTCTCTTCTGGCAGAACGAGCTTTCCCGCTGTATCCGTTGTAACGCCTGCCGTAACGTTTGCCCTGCCTGCACCTGTGAAAAGTGTGTATTTGACAATGCCGCTTCCGGTATTGAAAGCAAGGCTCCCGCTTCTTCTTTTGAAGAACAGAACTTCCACATCATCCGCGCCTTCCACGTTGCCGGAAGATGTACCGACTGTGGCGAGTGCTCCAGAGTTTGTCCCCAGAGCATTCCCCTGCACCTTTTAAACCGCAAGTTTATCAAAGATATCAACGAGTTCTACGGTGACTACCAGGCCGGTAAAAATGCCGATGAACGTTATCCTTTGACCAACTACACCGTGGACGATATGGAACCGTCCGACGCTTTTCAGAAGGGAGAGTAAACAATGAAAAAGATTAACGTTTCAAAACTCCCCGCTCTTCTTTCCGCTTTGGCCAAGAAAGAAGCTCTGTATCTGCCTGTTGACGGCAAAGCCGGCGCAGACTACAAGCGTTTTGAAGAGGGTGACACCCTTTCTACCGCGCTGAATACCAACAGAAGCGCAAAAGACTTCTTCTTCCCCCAGGTAGAAGATATGGCTTCCTTCAAAGTAGAAGGACAGAAGATCGAAGTTTTCGATACCAGAAAGGAAAACGAAGATTTCATCATCTTCGGTGCAAGAGCCTGTGACGTAAGAAGCTTTGACATTCTGGACAGAGTGTTCCTGGGCGCACCGGTAGACACCTTCTATCAGAACAGAAGAGAGCATGCGACCATCGTTTCCATCGCTTGTTCCAGACCCGAAGAAACCTGCTTCTGCGGCTCCTTCGGTATTGATGCGGCAAACCCCGCTGGTGATATCAGCGCAGTATACGTAGGCGACGAGCTCTACTTTACCGCTAACACCGACAAGGGCACCGCGCTTCTCGACAGCGTTTCCGACCTTCTGGAAGAAGGCGACGAAAAGAAAGCGGAGAAAGAAAAAGAAGCCATCAAGGAAACCTTGAAAAAGCTTCCCCTTCAGGATCTTCCCACCGATCACTTCAAGGCTGAAGACCTGATGGAGCACTTTGCCGATGCAAATTGGGCAGAGCTTTCCAAGGCTTGTCTGGGCTGCGGTACTTGTACCTTCGTATGCCCCACCTGTCAGTGCTTTGACGTTCGCGATTTTGATACCGGACACGGCATTCAGCGTTATCGCTGCTGGGACTCCTGCATGTATTCCGACTTTACTCAGATGGCGGCAGAAAACCCCAGACACACTCAGCTGGAAAGATTCCGCCAGAGATTTATGCACAAGCTGGTATACTACCCCGCCAACAACGAAGGCATCTTCGGTTGCGTAGGCTGTGGCAGATGTCTTGCAAAATGCCCCATTAATATGAATATTGTAAAAGTAATGAAAAAGATTGGAGGGGACAAATAATGATGAAAGAAGCTTTGATCCCCGATATCGGTGTGATCACCGATATTCGCATTGACACTCCGGACGTTAGAACCTTCCGCGTGGTTACCCCCGATGGAAAGAAACCCTTCGAGCATATCCCCGGTCAGTGCGCATTTCTCTCCATTCCCGGTGTAGGCGAAGCGCTGTTCTCTATCACCTCTTCCCCCACGAACACCGAATATATGGAGTTTTCCATCAAAAAGTGCGGCTGTGTTACCAGCTTTCTCCACTCCATTGAGCCCGGCCAGTACGTGACCATCCGTGGTCCTTACGGCAACGGCTTCCCCGTGGAAACGGCTTTCAAGGGAAAAGATCTTCTCTTCGTAGCCGGCGGTATCGGCCTTGCACCTTTAAGATCCGTCATCAACTACTGCCGTCATTACAGAGAAAATTACGGCTCCATTGATATCGTTTACGGCTCCCGTTCTATGCAGGATCTGGTAGACTACAACGAGATCATGGAAGAGTGGTGCAAAGAAGACGGTATCAACGTTCACCTGACCATCGACCGCGAACAGCCCGAATGGTCCGGCCACGTAGGCTTTGTACCCAACTTTGTAAAGGAACTGGGCTTTGATACCAACAAGACCGCAGTTCTTTGCGGACCTCCCATTATGATCAAATTCACTCTGGCAGGACTGCAGGAGATCGGATTCAAGAAGGATCAGATCTACACCACCCTGGAAATGCGTATGAAGTGCGGCATCGGAAAATGCGGCAGATGCAACCTGGGTGACAAATTCATCTGTAAAGACGGACCTGTCTTCCGCTTTGACCAGCTGGAAGAACTTCCCGACGAATATTAATCGTATCGAAAGGATAGAAAGATGGAAAAGAATGTAAATATCTTCCTGTACGGAAAAAAATACTCCGTACCCGGAAACCTTACCATTATGAACGCAATGGAATATGCCGGCTATCAGCTGGTTCGCGGTTGCGGTTGCCGTAACGGCTTCTGTGGCGCTTGCGCTACCATTTACAGAATCAAGGGTGACACCGAACTGAAGGCTTGTCTTGCTTGTCAGACCAAGGTTGAGGACAATATGTATATTGCCACTCTCCCCTTCTTCCCCTTGGTAAAACAGATCTACGACATTGAAAAGATCGGTCCTACCGAACAGATCATGATGCAGCTCTACCCCGAAATCTACAGCTGTATCGGTTGTAACGCCTGCACCAAGGCTTGCACCCAGGAACTGAACGTGATGCAGTACATCGCTTACGCTCAGAGAGGCGAGTACGAAAAGTGCGCGGAAGAAAGCTTTGACTGCGTTATGTGCGGCGTATGCTCCTCCCGTTGCCCTGCCGGTATCAGCCATCCCCAGGTAGCAATGCTGGCTCGCAGACTCAACGGTAAGTACCTTGCTCCCGGATGCGGACATCTGGAAGACAGAGTAAAAGAGATCAACGACGGCACCTTCCAGGAACTCCTTGAGAACCTGATGCAGAAGCCCATCGATGAACTCAAAGAACTCTACAACAATCGTGAGATCGAGAAATAAGGAGGGAAAGCACAATGTATAATGAAGATATTCGCCTTTCTCTGGCAAAAGTAGAGGCAAACAGAAAAGCAAATGCTGCCTCCGAACCCAAAAGAATGACTGCCGAGGAGAAGGAAAAGCTCCTTGCTACCTTCCACCCCGACTATATCGAAAGCCAGTTTGATACGCTTGCCATCGGCCCCAACAAGGGTCAGAAGGTTCCCGTAGAACTGAAGGCTCTTCTGGAAGCAAATTCCAGAGTAAAGGGTCTTGACCTGGATCTGGAAAACGTTGACTACGACGTAGACGTACTGGTAATCGGCGGCGGCGGTGCCGGCGCCAGCGCAGCCATTGAAGCCCACGAAAAGGGCGCAAAGGTTATGATCGCTACCAAGCTCCGTATCGGCGATGCCAACACCATGATGGCAGAAGGCGGTATTCAGGCTGCTGATAAGCCCAACGACTCCCCCGCAATCCACTACGTAGACGCACTGGGCGGCGGACACTTTAAGAACAAGCCCGAACTTCTCTACCGTCTTGTTACCGAAGCTCCCGACGCCATCAAATGGCTCAACGAGCTGGGCGTAGAATTCGATAAGATGGCTGACGGTACTATGGTTACCACCCACGGCGGCGGTACCAGCCGTAAGAGAATGCACGCTGCCAAGGACTACTCCGGCGCAGAAATCATGCGTACTCTCCGCGATGAGGTATTCAACCGTCAGATCCCCGTTGTTGATTTCACCGCAGCTATTGAACTGATCCTGGACGAGGAAGGCAAGGCTGCCGGTGCTGTTCTCCAGAATATGGAAACCGGCGAAATTATGATCGCCCGTGCAAAGACTGTTATCATCGCTACCGGCGGTTGCGGCAGACTGCACTACCAGGGCTTCCCCACCTCCAACCACTACGGTGCTACCGCAGACGGTCTGGTTCTGGGTTACAGAGCAGGCGCAAAGCTTCTCTACGCTGATACTCTTCAGTATCACCCCACCGGTGCTGCATACCCCGAACAGATCTTCGGCGCACTGGTAACCGAAAAAGTTCGTTCTCTGGGCGCTATGCTCATTAACTGCGACGGTACTGCTTTCATGCATCCCTTGGAAACCCGTGACGTTTGCGCTTCTTCTATCATTCGTGAATGCAAGGAACGCGGCAAGGGTATTAAGACTCCCATGGGCGAAGGCATCTGGCTGGATACTCCCATGATCGAAATGAAGGGTGGCGAGGGTACCATCGAAAAGAGAATCCCCGCTATGATGAGAATGTTCGGCAAATACGGTATTGATATCCGTAAAGAGCCCATCCTGATCTACCCCACTCTCCACTACCAGAACGGCGGTCTTGAAATCAAGAAGGACAACGAGACCAACATTCCCAACCTGTACGTAGCTGGCGAAGCCGTTGGCGGTATCCACGGTAGAAACAGACTAATGGGTAACTCCCTGCTTGACATCATCGTATTCGGTAGAAGCGCAGGTAAGAATGCTGCTGACAGAGCGGCTGATACCAAGGTTGGAAAGCTCACCCTTTCCCACGTTGACGCTTTTGCAAAGGAAATGGCTGATGCCGGTATCAAGTCCGATATCGTATCTCCCAAGCTCCTTCCCGACTACAAGAGAAAAGTTTAAGTTATAAAAAAAGAGCAGATCCAAATGGATCTGCTCTTTTTCTTTCGGGATAAAAAATCGGTATTTTTCTGCCGATTTTTTTATTTTAAATATTCTTTTTGATAAAGCAAAAGGGCGCAAAGGCCGAGAAGAAGGCTGATACCAAGTCCCGCAAGGGAGAAGTTTCGGATTCCGCCGGTCAAAGGCAGAAGGGACAGGATCGTTCCGGCAAAGGACAGGAAAAAGGCACTTTTCTCCCACTTTTCCTTGAAGAAGGAAAGGATAAGGATCAAAACAAATAAAGTGCTTAAGATCGCTGTCAAAAGCGGAAAGAAATTGGCATAGCCGTAAGGGGTAAGACTAAAATAGGAATACGTTCTGCGAACGGTTTTACCGGAATCAAGGGCGAAATTCAGTACCGCGCCCCAAGGCATGATCTCTAAAAAAAGCACAACCAGTGAAAGGATAAAAGCAAAACGTTTTTTCATATAGCCCTCCTTTAAGAAAGCTTTAAAAGCAGTTTCTGCAAGGCTTCTGCCCGATGGCTGATCTGATTTTTCTTTTCTGCGCTGAGTTCTGCGGCAGTACAGCCGTACTGGGGCAAATAGAAGTAAGGATCGTAACCGAAGCCGCCCTCTCCTTTGGGGGTATCAATGATCTGACCGAAAAGGTACCCTTCCGTACAGATCTCTTTTCCATCCGGGAAACAAAGACACATAGCGCAGGTGTAATGGGCATCTCTATTTTCTTCACCCTGCAGTTTTTCTACCAAAAGACGGTTATTGGCTTCATCGTCCCCGTGTCTGCCGCAAAAGCGGGCAGAGTAAATACCGGGGGCGCCGCCTAAAGCGTCTACGCAAATTCCACTGTCATCCGCCAGGGCCGCACAGCCGGAAATTTCAGCAATTTCTCTGGCCTTCTTTCTGGCATTTTCCCGGAAGGTCTCGCCGTCTTCTACAGTTTCGTGATCGATTCCCGCCTCGCGGATGGAAAGGATCTCTTCAAACTTTTCCCCTAAAATGGCGCGGATCTCACGGATCTTTCCGGCATTGCCGGAGGCAATGATCAGTTTCATATTAGTCAGCGTAAATGGGGAATTTCTCGCAAAGAGCCATAACTTCTGCGGAAACTCTCTCACGGTTGCCTTCAAAATCGGTGGCAATATCGCGGATCCACAGAGCGATCTTCTCCATTTCCTCTACGCCGAAGCCACGGGTGGTAACGGCGGGAGTACCGATACGGATACCGCTGGTTACGAAGGGGCTTTCGGGATCGTCGGGAATGGTATTCTTGTTTACCGTAATATGAACGGCGTCGAGTCTTGCCTGCATTTCTTTACCGGTAACCTTGAAGTTGCGAAGGTCAATGAGCATCAGGTGGTTATCGGTACCGCCGGATACGACACGGAAGCCGGCTTTTTCCATTGCTTTTGCAAGGGTTGCGGCATTCTTTACCACGTTCTTCTGATATTCTACGAATTCAGGCTTCATTGCTTCGCCGAAAGAAACGGCCTTGGCAGCAATGATGTGTTCCAGAGGACCGCCCTGAAGACCGGGGAACATTGCCTTGTCAATGATCTTGGCAAATTCTTCCTTGCAAAGGATCAGACCGCCTCTGGGTCCGCGCAGGGTCTTATGGGTGGTGGTGGTAACAACGTCTGCATAGGGTACGGGGGAAGGATGAAGTCCTGCGGCAACAAGACCTGCAATGTGAGCCATATCTACCATATAGTAAGCGCCCACTTCTTTTGCGATCTGGCCGATCTTTTCAAAATCAATGGTACGGGAGTAAGCAGAAGCACCGGCAATGATCAGCTTGGGCTTGCATTCCAATGCCTTCTGACGGATCAGTTCGTAATCCAGAACTTCGCTCTTTTCATCTACACCGTAGGAAACGATGTTGTAATACTTACCGGAAATATTGGCAGGAGAGCCGTGGGAAAGGTGACCGCCGTGAGCCAGAGAAAGACCCATAACGGTATCGCCGGGCTGTACCAGAGCCAGGAATACGCCAAGGTTTGCAGCAGCGCCGCAGTGGGGCTGAACGTTTGCGTGGTCAGCACCGAAGAGCTTCTTTGCTCTTTCGATGGCAATGGTTTCCACCTCGTCAATATGCTCACAGCCACCGTAGTAACGCTTGTTGGGATAGCCTTCCGCATACTTATTGGTAAGAACGGTACCGGCAGCCATCAGAACAGCCTTGGATACGATATTCTCGGAAGCGATCAATTCAATATTGTGGCGCTGACGGGCAAGTTCACGGTCACAAGCGGCGAAAACCTCAGCATCAAAATTTTTAAGTTCATCAAAAAAATTCATTTTTCTTTTCTCCTTATTATCATTCTATTAAAAGAGGGATTTCCTCAAAATCATCATATGCGTTTTTTATTGGACTGTAAAATCATTCCTTCTTATCAAGGCCAAATAGACGAATGGCATTACCGGAAAGGATCTGACGATTGGCCTCTTCGGGAAGGTCCAGAGAAAGGAAGGTATCCAGTTCCTTTAAGGGATCCCACATGGGATAATCAGAGCCAAATAAAACTCTGTCAAATCCCCAGCGGCAGATCAATTCTTTTGCCTTCTCCTTTTCCCAGAAAGGAAAGGTAGAAGAGCAGTCCACATACAAATTCTTCTTATGAGATAAGGCCTTGTACGCGTCTTCCCAAATGGACCAGCCCGCAAGATGGGCGCCGATCACCGTAAGGTTTTCGTAAATGTCCAAAATGGGTAAAAGACGGTTGGGATTGGAAAAATCGTAGCGGTAATCGCCGGTGTGAAGAAGTACCGGAATCCCCTTTTTCTCGCAAAGCTCGTAAATTTTCAGACAGCGGAAATCATCTAATTTAAAGGCCTGGATATCCGGATGAAGCTTTACTCCTTGGAGTCCAAGCTCCAGAAGATGCTCAAAATCCCGCTCAATATCATCGCTCTCCGGGTGAAGGGTGCCAAAGCCGAAGAAAATATCCGGGTGAAGCTGAACTTCTCTGGCAATAAAGGAATTGATGGATTCTACCTGGTGAGGGGTGGTAGCCACGGAATGAACCAAAAAGCGATCGATCCGGCCGTCTGCCAGGATCTCTTTCAGTCCTCCGGTAGTGCCGTCGCAAGCGGGAGAGGTACCGTACAAACGATCGGTACCGGCACAGGCTTTTGCCGCTATCTTTTCCGGATAAATATGGCAATGGGCATCAATTACGGGAATGTTACCGACCATTTTCTACTCCTTCTTCCTATTTATTCGACTATTTATTATTTTACACCATTCATATTCTAATATCAATAGAATATGAAAGAAAGAATGTTTCTTTTTTGTGAAAAAACAAGCCCGGGCAAGGCTCGGACTTGTTTTGATAAGTTTTTATGCGGTTTTCTTTCTTTTGATCTTTCCCAAAAGGTAAAAAACAAAGTGCAGGGAAAGGCCTACGGCAATGGCTACCACAAGATCAAAGATCACGGTTAAGAGGAAAGTAAGCACCAAGACCAGGATACCGGTAAAGGGCTGCGTTTTCACCATTGAAACAAATTTTCTCCACTCGCTCATATTATAGGCTACCATAAAGAGAATAGCTGCAATGGTAGGCATGGGGATCAGAGCCGCAAGAGGCATCAAAACCAAAAGAACAAGCAAGAGAACCAGCGCGTGAACCATACCCGCGATGGGGGTTCTGCCGCCGTTTTTCGCGTTGGCGGCGGTTCTGGCAATGGCACCGGTAGCGGGAATACCACCGAACATAACCGACAGCATATTGCCTGCGCCCTGGGCAACCAGTTCCGCATTGGGATTGTGCTTAGAATCGATCATAGTATCTGCTACCACGCAGGAAAGAAGGGATTCAATGGCCGCAAGGATCGCAATGGTAATAGCATCGGGCAAAAGGGACAAAAGATTTCCCGCGCTGAAATCAAGGCCGGTCAAAGTAAAAGGAGGAAGACCGGAGGGGATGGTATAAAGCTCTCCGATGGTAAATACGCCCCCGTCCAGACCGGGAATGAATTTCACCATCAAAGCGCCAAATAAAACCGCAATGAGAGAAGGCGGAACTCTTTTTTCAAATCTGGGGTAAATAATAAGGATGGAAAGACTTACCAAACCTACCAAAAGGGCCTGCCAGGAGAAGGTGGAAAGAGAAGCAAGGTTTGCTTCCATTTTTTCAATGGTTTCTACGGGCTTTATACCGGCGGCGTACTGCAGACCGAAAAAGTCCTTCAACTGACCCAAAAGAATGGTAACGGCGATACCGGAGGTAAAACCGACGGTAATAGTAGAAGGAACGAAGCGGATCAGTCCGCCCATTTTGCAAACGCCCATGAGAATCAAAATAGCGCCTGCCATCAAGGTGGCTAAAATCAGGCCGCCCATTCCCTTCTGGGCTACCACGCCTGCTACGATGGTAGCAAAGGCAGCGGTGGGGCCGGCAATCTGGATCCGGCTTCCGCCTAAAAAGGATACCACAAAACCTGCGACAATAGCGGTATAAACACCGGCGGCAGGTTCTACGCCGCTGGCAAGAGCCAGGGCAATGGATAAAGGCAAAGCAATAATGGCAACGATGATACCGGCTACGATATCCTTTACCACCTGCTCCTTTTTCAGATCCTTTAAAACGGAAAAGAATTTGGGAAGCAAATAAAACTCTTTCATTTTTCTTCTCCCTTTGCTTTCACTTCATTCAAAGCCTTCAGCTTATGGTGACGGCGATGCTTTACTTCATCGCTCATGGGCTTGATTTCACCGGCGGCAGTCAGAGCCATACGGGTAAAGACCGGACCGAAGAGCTCGTAAATAAGAACCGCAAAAAGCGTAATATTGCGAATAAGATTTCCCTCTGCGCCAAGCTGCATGGCAGTGGTGCACATACCCAGAGCAACACCGGTTTGGGGAAGAAGGGTGATACCCAGATACTTGCAAATATTTTCAGAGCATCCGGTCATTTTCGCACTGCTCATAGCGCCAAAATACTTACCCAAAGAGCGGAAGAGAATATAAACAAGACCGATAAAGACGATGGAAATTTCCGTAAATACGTTCAGCTCCAGTTCAGCGCCGCTGATAACGAAGAACAGGGCGAAAAGCGGAGAAGTCCATTTATCGGAGCGCTCCATCAGATCCTCAGACAAGGGACAGATATTGCAGAAGACCGTACCCAGCATCATACAAACAAGCAGAGAGGAAAAGCCTACGTGAACCGGGCCCAGTTCAAAATGCAGTTTGGAAAGAGATGCGGTCAAAAATACCAGGGCGATGGTAAGATTTAAACGGTTGGTATTGGAGTTAAAGAGTTTCTCCAGTTGGGTAAGAACCCAGCCCATAATAGCGCCCAGAATCAGAGAGGCAATGATCTCTACCATGGGATTTACAAAAATAGAAATAAGATCGGGAGAACCCTGACTGGCAAGAGCCTTTGCCACACCGAAAGATACCGCAAATGCTACAAGACCTACCGCATCGTCCAGGGCTACAATGGGGAGAAGAAGCTTGGTCAAAGGACCGTCTGCCTTATACTGACGAACAACCATCAAAGTTGCGGCGGGAGCGGTAGCGGTGGCAATAGCACCCAAGGTCAGAACCTGGGCAAGGCTTATTTTATCCGGCATCATAAAGTGGATACCCAGAAGAGCCAGATCTACAAAAATAAGAGCCACCAGTGCCTGGAAAATACCGATCACCAGCGCCTGCTTGCCGGTTTTTTTCAGATCCTGCAAGCGGAATTCATTGCCGATGGAAAAAGCAATAAAGCCCAGCGCCACTTCGGACACCATAGAAAGACGGCTTACCGCGTCGGCAGAGGAAAAGCCAATGCCATTCAGTCCCAGAGCACCCAGACAGTAGGGGCCGATAAGAACGCCTGCGATCAGGTACGCGGTAACGGCGGGAAGTTTAAATTTTTTCAGGACTCGGGTCATTAAAAGACCGGTCAGAAGTGCGAATGATACGGTCAAAAGCGTATTCATAAAATTACCCTCTTTTTCTATTTTTCAAAACGGACACATTATACACCCAAAGGGGCAAAATAGTCAATGGCAAAACCCACAAAAAAACGACACAAAACCGTCCCTTTTTTGCCTTTCCCAATACAAAAAAAGATGACGGAAAACCGTCATCTTTTTCACTTCTGTTATAAATTTTCCAAAAGTCTTAAAAGCCTTTTGTAAAGCCTTTCGGTAGAGGAGAGCGAAAGCCTCTCGGCGGTGGTATGAATATCCAAAAGATCCGGGCCGATGGCAATGCAATCAAGGTCAGGGATATTACCGGCAAAGACGCCGCATTCCAGACCCGCGTGAATCCCCTCGATCTTAATTTCTTCCCCTCTCTCTTCCTTATAAAGTCCGGCGTACAGATCCCGAAGAGGTGATTCCTTCCGGTATTCCCAAGGGGGATAGTGCCCAAAACTTTCCATCGTTCCGCCAAAATTCTCTGCCAGGAGAGAAAGGATCTCCTCCATTTCAGAAAGAGCGGAAAGAAGACTGGAACGAAGGAGAAAATGAGCCAGAAATCCTTCTTCTTTCGTTTCCATTACCCCCAGGTTCAAAGAACTCTGCACCTGGCCCGGAACCTGGTCGCTCATCTCCACAACACCCGTAGGAAAAAGGGAAAGATGATTTAAAATAAGAGGCGTTTCCACAGGATCAGTAGCCTTTGCTTCGCCCTTTTTCTCTAAAAGAGAGATGGAATAAGAAAAATTCTTTTCGGAAGAAGAAATTTCCTCTTTCCAGGCAGAAAGGATCTCCTCGGCCTTTTTTAAAACCTCTTCCCCCTTTTCGCAAAGAAGCAAAACTTCGCTTTCCGAAGGGATCACGTTGGGCTTTTTACCGCCGGAAAAAGAGGCCAAAGCAAAAGCTTCACTCTCGTAAAGTTCTAAAAGAAAACGGGCCATAAAGCAAATGGCGTTTTCTCTTTTTTCCGCAATATCCACCCCGGAATGACCGCCTAAAAGAGAATCAAAAGAGATCTTTACAAGATCTCCCTTCCTTTCACAAAAGGTAACGGGCAAATTTAAAACCACGTCTCTGCCCCCGGCGCAGGAGCAAGTGATGACCCCTTCCTGCTCCGAGTCTAAATTTACCATTCTTTTGCCGGAAAGAAGGCGATAATCCACCTTTCCCGCGCCGATCATTCCCACCTCTTCATCGGTGGTGAAAAGGGCCTCAATAGGGGGATGAGAAAGATCCTCCCGCTCCAAAATAGCGAGGATCATAGCGATGGCGATACCGTCGTCACCGCCAAGGGTCGTACCCCTGGCCTTTAAAAAATCACCCTCAATAAAGGTCCGGATGCCGTCTTTTTCAAAATCAATCTCGACCCCTATATCCTTCTGGCAAACCATATCCAGATGCCCCTGAAGGATCACCGGCTCTTCCCCTTCCCTGCCGGGAGAGGCTGCCTTTTTGATCATTACATTTTGGGCCTGATCCCGATGGCACCAAAGCCCCCGCTTTTCAGCAAAATCCTGGCAAAACTGCGCGATCTTCTCCATATTGCCGGAACCGTGGGGAATTTCGCAGATCTCTTCAAAATAATAAAGCACTCGCTCCATTTTCTTCTCCTAAAAATCATTTCTTACCCTAATTTTACCAAAAATAAAAGGCTGGGGCAAGTAAAAATACAAAGAATTTGTCAAAAGGGGCATCCTTCAAAAAAGGATGCCCCTAAAAAATATCACTATGAAACGATCTTTCCGTCTGAAAGATGGATCTCTCTTCTTGCATAAGATGCCACGTGATCGTCATGGGTAACTAAAATTATGGTAATGCCACTTTCGTTCAGACCCTTCAGCACTTCCATAATGGCTTCTCCCGTTGCTGAATCAAGCTGTCCCGTTGGCTCATCTGCCAAAAGAACACCAGGCGAATTTACAATGGCTCTTGCAATGGCAACTCTCTGCCTCTGCCCGCCGGAAAGCTGATTGGCCTTCTTCTTGGCTTGTTCCGAGAGACCCACTTTTTCCAACGCAACAAGAGCCGCTTTTTTCACCTTACCATAAGGCATTTTGCTAAAAAGAAGAGGAAGCATAACGTTATACAAAACAGTCTGCGTATTAATGAGCGCAAAATCCTGAAGAACAAAGCCGATCTCTTCATTGCGGATAACGGCTTTCTTTCCATCTCCTACGCCAGCGATATCTTTCTCTCTGAAAAAATAAGATCCTTTGCTTGCATCATCCAGACATCCGATAATATTTAAAAGCGTGGTTTTTCCACTTCCGCTGGCACCCCGAACAACAACAAATTCGCCTTCTTCAATCACAAGATCCACATCTCGCAGGGCATAAAAATCTTCTTTTCCTACTTTGTATATTTTTGATATATTTTTCAGTCTGATCATTTTTCTGCTCCTCTCAAAAACTGTATGGGATTTTTTCCTGCCATAGAAACAAACACGGTACCTGCGGCGATCAATAAAGTGAAAATAAAGTATAGAATAACGAAGGTTTTAGTATAAGCTCCCATAAGCATAGAAGGTTGAACATAAATAATTTCCTTTGATTCCAATATTGGCCGAATCCAAACATATAAATAACCAATAAAAGTAGGAACTATGGATATAAAAGCAAAAGTGGCAAATGCCATAACGCCGCAACGCACTTTACTTGCTCCGCAAAGATAATAAATCGCCACTTCTTTCTCTTTGGATTTCACAGTCAAAATTACCGTGCTGAAAAAAGCAACAGTGGATACAAGTAACATAAAGATAGGCTTTGCAAGCATCATCCATATTTGGTCTTGAATCTCTTTCTGGGTCTTTTCAAGAATATCCGTTACCGATTGCGTATGGTAAAGATCACTTAAGTCTTCTAAAACCGCATCACGCTCCTCTTGTGTCGCATCCTCTTTAAATTTCAACATTAAATTCAAATCCGGCGAACAGGAAGTATATTTTAACTTATCCAAATTTTCTTCTGTATATAATAGAAAAACCGATTTTTCACCTGTTACGAGAAAATCCGATGCAGACGCTCCCTCCGTACTGCCGTGACTTAAAGAAAAACGATAATACGGAAACTGACGCCATCCTTCCACTTGATAAGAAAAAGTTGCATCAAGTTTTGACGATGAATATAACGTTAGCTCACCATCTTCTATATAATGCTTCATATCGCTGTTTGCAAGAAGACACCCATTTTCATCCCGCCATTTGAATCCTATTTTTTTCAATGCGGGAAAATCCTCTAACATTTCCGGCTCCAGAAAAATGATGCTGGTCATAGATCTGGACTCTGTGGTATAAGCAAAATCTTCTTCCTCGCTAGGCACGTCGTCCCAAGTTTCCGGAGGAATATAATGAACGATATTGGTATGCCAAACCGTATAGACGCTTTCGACCCCATCCATTTCTTTTAACTCATTGATTTTACTTTTTGTCTGATTGGAAAGAGCCGTATTCATATCTTTTTCGCCGCGGGAAAAAAAGCGGTATACATAATATATATCATCTTTTCTGTCGGAATTAAATATGTCATACCCTACTCTTAAATATTCATACTTTCCCATGGCCTGTATAGAAACCAGCAGGGAAAAAGTCATCATCACAGCCAAAAGCAACGTCTGAAAACGAATTCCTCTGAAATACGATAAAATAACCCGAATATGTTTCATTTTCTCCTCCTTTACAATATTTTTCTGTGAAGATCAAACAGTGTTTCTCGGCGATAGCGTGCTATGAAAGGAATCAGAATAATAAGAGTAGTAATCAACGTAATGAAAAGTACGATCATATAATCAAAGATGGTAAAATGAAATGATTTACCGGCAATGCTATCAAAAGAAAAAACAGACGAAAAAGCACTGTAAAAAACAAGACCTAAAACAGAAGAGGTCATACATAAGAGAAAACATTCCCAGAAAGTAAATACAATAATATCTGATTTTGGAGCACCGACGATCATAGAAATCAAATTGTCTTTTTCAAAAGAGCCTAACAGATAGCGAAGCAAAAGAAGGAAAGAACTGACTGCAATAAAATAACATAAAAATATCGGCAATAGTTCTCTTTGAGCATCCATCTGTATTTGCTGTACCAAACGGTGCGGTGCAACGACTGCTATACGGGAATCTGAAAAAATATTATTGAGATACTCCTCTATCAAAGAAGTTTCTTTTTCCGTTTCCGGAACGGCAACAATTGCTATTTTTTGAGCCATTCCGCCCAAGGCTTCAAAAGCGTCAAAGGAAATATAATACCCGTCTCCGGTATATTTCCCTACTACCTGAAATTCTTTATCCTGAAGAATGACCGTTTCCCCAAGATCACGCTCGGAAGTTCTGTCAACAATGATTTCATTGTCCTTTAAAGAATGGGGATCTGTTGTTCCGTAAAGCCGAACGAACTTTTGTTCCCCTTTCCAAAAAGTCACAACTCCAATTTGATCTTTTTCTCCGGCAGGCGTTAATCTTCGTTCCGCCATAACATTTTCAAACAAAGAGTTCTCAACAATAGGCCCTATATCCTCAATAGAAAAGCTTGTTTCCCGGGTTAAATCTTCCTGTGCTTCTCCCTGATAAAACACTTCATATTTCCTGAAATCTGCAATAGAAGTTACTTGATTTTTATAAAGAGCCATGGTTTGTCCATAAAAAGATGCAACAACAAAAGAACTGATTGCGCCCCCAAAAAGAAACAAGAGAAAAATGGCCTTGTTTCTCGTATAATATCCCTTCAAACGCGAAAAGATCAAATAAATCGTTTTCATTGTTTACTCCTTTCGCAGATCTTTTTACAAATTTCTCCTTCTTAATTCAACCGGATTTTGGATCTGAAATAATAAAACAAAGGGAATCAACACGGCAACACTTACTCCCGCCATAATGAGAAAGAGTATCGCATAATCCTGAAAACTTTCAGCCAAATAATAAACCGAAGTAATATGAGAAAACAAAGACGGCGATAACAATTTATGAAGAATAAGCCCGATCATCGCCGGAATTACGGAAAGAAGCAAACTCTCCGTAAAAACACAAGCAAAAAGTTTTCTTTTCTTCATTCCAACAATAATAGAGACCGCATTATCACCGGCAAGAGAATTCAAAAGATAGCGAAGCAAAATTAAAAATGCAACCTGAGACATAAAGTAGCAAAAAACAATGGTGATCAGTCTCTCATAAAAACTGTGCAGCTGGATTCCGCCTTCCAACGGTTCCCCATAGGCCGACGGCCGATGAAGATAATAGCTAGGACCAAAAACCGTATCCAGAGGATAAGAAACATCCGTATATACCAGGTCATAATCAGAGAAGATCTCTCTGGCCAGATCAGTGACGGGATTTTCCTTTTCATCATAAGTTTCCGATGAAAAGAAAACGACTGCCGTAATAAGTCCGCCGCTTACCTCTTTCATGGCACTTGGTGTTATCAACGAGCAAAAAGTATTACTGGCTATTGAGGCAATTTCAAATTCCTTCCCGGCGATTACCTTCTTATCTCCGATTTTTTCGGACCAGTCAGTATAAATTATCTGATCATCCTGCAGTTCTTCATATTTCGTACTTCCTCCGATAATCTCCAATACCTCGTGTGCCGGGCCGACGCCGCTACCCACATGGAGCCATGTATTACTAGCCAGCGTCTCCCCTTTTATGATGGAATATAAAGATTTGCGCGAATGAATACCCGGATCATCAAACCTTTCCTGAAAAATAACCATTACCTGCTCGATCAAATCACTTTTTGCAAGACGTTCTGCCTGATCCATGGTAATATGATCTTTTCTGGTATTTACATTAATAAATCCGGTTCCATCTTCTGCCAAATCTGCTCCGTTAATTTCACCGGCATAATCCCAAGTAAGATAATACGTGCGATAAACGGGAGCATCCTTGGTAACTCCGGACTGACGGATCAAGGCATAGGCCTCTCCGGAAAAGCTTGCCAAAACGAAAGCATTTAAAATTCCGCCTAAAATGAAAAGAGTAAAAATCAACTTATTTCGCAAAAAATATGCAAAAATACGGTTTTTCACCAGCAAAAGATTTTTCAAGATTTGTCTCCTTTCTGCTTTTAAGGGTGCCCACCGCAGGATGTGTGCGGTGGGCCGGAAATTTAAAATTTAGAAATCTTCACACCTTTGCAAAACAATAAATCGAAAGATATATCAATTATTTTAATACTCAGTGGCATACACAGTAAACCAATAATTATTGCTGGTTCCGTTTACTACGCGGCCGCCGTTAAAATCAGCAATTTTCATGAATTTCTTATCTTCAGCGGTCCCGCTCTTGGGAGCACCTAAAGTTGCCCAACCAGAATTAATACTGGAAGAACCGTTAGAATCCGTGCGCTTGTAATTACTTTCGTTATTGGCACGGAAGATCTCTACCCAAGCATAGCCGGAAGTCATACCGGAAGCTCCGAGCATAGTTGCTTCAGCACTGGCTCCAAGAGTAGTAGAATTAAAACTATAGACCCAATTCAGCGCATTGTTGAAAACTCCGTTTTGCCCTGTCTTCAAAGAAAGCCTAACATCATCATAGAAAGAGGCGCCGAACACTGGAACTGCAATAGCTGCGATCAAACAAACGATCAGCAATGTGGAAATAACGATCTTTTTCATTGTATTTCTCCTTTTCTGTATTTTTTCATTTATTTTATAAATACGCTTTTTCTTTTTTGGGGTGAAAAATACTCCTTTGTATTTATTCACCGATCAAATGCGAAAAAGCATCCGCACACTCAAATCAATGAAGGCGGAAATATTTGACTTAAAAGTCAAAAAAATCACCTCCCTTTCTCATTCTGCATCAATTTGTGAATAATTGATGTTTCTAACATTAGTATATATTGCCAATTACTTATTGTCAATAGCTATTGACAAAAAATATAAAAAAATTTAATATAACAATAGTCCTATCCGCTATTTCAAAATCTTAAGGAGTAGTTTATGGAAAAAGACCTGGACGCTATCGTTTCGGAGGTTTCTACCAATTTCAAACGCGGAACCACGGAAATGCTACTTTTATCCCTTTTGACTTTAAAAGACTGGTATGTATACGATCTTTCCAAAACATTGAAAAAGGCAAGCAACGAAAAGTTTGATATTCAGGGGCCTTCCCTGTACACTGCACTTTATCGTATGCAAGATCACGGTTTTGTTTCAAGCCATCGGGTCTTGATCGGACAACGGACAAGGATCTACTATCACCTTTTACCAAAAGGTGAAGAATATTTGAAAAAAATTCTGAAAGAGTATTTTGAAGTGGGCAGCGGTATTCATTCCGTGCTACAATACACAGAACTAAACGAAAAAAACGCGCAAAACGATGAGGAACCCTGATATGGATGAGAAATTTCTAAAAAATTATTACAAAAAAGTACGAAAAGAATTAAAATGCCCCAGGAAAATGAAAAAAGAGATCCTGGCAAATATGAAAAGCGATATTGAGGAATATTTCGCGGAGTTTCCGGATGAAACAGAGTCTGGTTTTATCGACCGCTTTGGAGAACCCAAGCAGTACGCCAAGATATATATAACTACGTTAAATAACGACGTATTAAAGAAAAAGCTATCCCGAAATGTCTTTGGCCTCCGATTATGGCTTTTCTCCATTATCATTATGCTTTTGATCTTTATTGCAGTCCTTATCGGTATGATCCGCTGGAATAAGAGAACAACTCCCGTATTTTACACACAAGAGATCGTATACGAATCTCAACTACAAAAATAGAAAAGTCAAACAAAAAAAACAGCACCCGATTTGGGTGCTGTTTTCATTTTTATCAGTATGCTTTATTTGTCTACGCCGTAGTCGATCTTTTCGTTTTCTTTCTTCAGTACGCGCTTATACATGGCGTTTGCCAAAGTAAAGATGTCAAAGTATCTTTCCAGTTCGTATTCGTATTTACCGAAGTCTGCAATGAACTTATTGTAAAGTTCTTTTGCTTCCTTGCCGGCGCCAACGGATTTTAAGATCATCACGTCTGCAATGCCGCAAGCGTATTCCAGATATCTGCGAAGGATTCTGTATGCTACGGTCTGGGTACGAACGGGGCTGTTCTTATGGGCTTCTACGAAGGGTTTGAACTCTTCTACCAAAGGACGAACCTGGCGCAGTTTTTCTGCCATAGCGGGATTGTAGTACTGGCCGATCTCAGGATTAGCGGAGTTTTCACCTGCCATAAACTTGTGGTCGATGAGTTCTCCCAGTTTTTCAAGGAAAGTAACGACCTCTTTCCAGTCTTCGCCGTAGATGTGGCTGAAATAGTCTTCCTTCAGTGCTTCAAAATCAAGGTCGGTATCAAAGAGGGTGTGACCGTAAGTATAGAAGGGGAAACCGTTGGGGAAGAAGCCTCTCTGGGAGCCGTCTTCAATGGTACCGCCGAACTTGTGGTACTTGTAGCCCTTGATATCCTCATTGATGATCTGGGCGAAGCGGGTAGTAGAAAATTCATAGGCCATATTGTACCAGAAGTGGTATTCATAAACCAGAATATCTACATTGCAAGTGTCCTGCCAGGATTTGGCAAAGGCAATACCGGTATCGCTGGCAGTAGGCAGATCCACCTTGTTTCTTACGTACTTGGGAAGATTTGCGGTAGAAACGGGACGCTGGGCAACGCCCTCGGTATAAGTACGGGTAATGGGCGCAAGGAGAATGGTAAATCTATCGGGGTGATTCAGTCTTTCTACTTCGGGAGCAAAAAGGGTGTCGTAATAGCAGATCATTACGATATGGGTATCAAGACCGCGGCGGATCAGTTCGTCGTCGATCTCATTTAAAAGGATCATGTACCAGTCGGTAGCAGTCTTCTTCACACACTCTTCGCACTCGCAGTGGTTATTTACCATATCGGAAAGCCAAACGTGGAGAAAGTCTACGTTGGTAGAGATCTCTGCATAGTCAACAACGGCCTTGGCAACCAGTCTGCGTGCCTCGGGATTGGACATACAGAAGTTGGTGAGCCAGGGGTCGCCGTGATAGATGGCTCTCTTACCGTCAAACAGGGCAATATAATCTTTTGCGGCAATATATTCGGGGCGCTTCTCCCACTCTTCTTCGGTAAATCTGGTTTCGGGGTCAATGCCAAGACCCTTGGTGGTCCAGCCATGGCCGATATCGTGGAACTGAAGACCGCGCTTGGAAATTTCAACCTCGCACTGCTTCTTCCACTGAACCAGAGTTTCCTTGGTAACAGGTTCGGGCTCGCGGTTTGCGGTGTTGTTACGATGTTCGTAATAGAAGTTATAATAGCCGGGAGCAAAGAACTCCAGCATAAAGATATTCATACCCAGCTTGGGAGCAAAATCAATGGCCTCCAGCATATTGGACTGGTATTCTGCGCCTTCGTTGCACCAACCTCTATAGCGGTTTGATGCCATCTTATGGAATTTTACGCCTTCTACTTCCTTCATAGGAATGATCTCGCCGTCCACACCTGGGAAAAGCCAGCGGCAACCGTTCATGGTAAGGAAGCGGTAAACAGCAAGAAGTACGCTTCTTACGTTGTTACCGGAAATGATACCGCCGTCTTTGTCGGTATCGATATGCAGGATATCATCCAGGTTATTATCAGGGGCCTCGCTGGTATCAAGACCGAAATCAGCCATCACACCCAGGCGGAAGCCTTCTTTTGCTTCGGGGTCATAAGCAATCGGAATTTCGCCGCATTCGGGCATCATCATTCTCAAATACTTTTTGAGTTCTTCTGCCGCGAAATCTACCACAGGGCTTGACGTAATTTTTTTAATGGTGTACATTCTCGCTCTCCTTTAGGTTGTTTTGCTTTTTTCCGCATCAAGGCAAAGGCCTTTCTGCACCTTAACTCTTATTATATCATACCGAAAAAACCATTGCAATAAAAACAAGGCAGTTTTTTCCATAAAAAAGCCGAAAAAACAAAGAAATGCGACCGTTTTTTTCCGTAGTCGCATTTCTTTTCCTTATAAGATCTTTTCTATTTCTTTCAGGGTATAAACCACAAAATCGGGCTTTCTTTCCTCTGGGATCTCCTGCTTTTTGGCGTTGTACAAAAGAGTCTTAATGCCGGCATTCTTTCCGCCTGCCATATCGGAAGTGATAGAATCACCGATGATCATCATCTCCTCCGGCAAAATAGGAGTAGGTTGATCTTTGTTCAAACGATCAAAACAAATGTCAAAATACTCCCGCGAGGGTTTCGAGTGCCCCATCTCTTCGGAAATAAAAAGATGAGAAAAATACGGGAGCATTCCGCCTATTTTCAGTCTGTTTACCTGCTGAAGATAGGGCCCGTTGCTGGCGGCACAAAGGATATATTTTTCCTTTAAATAAGAAAGAAGCTCCAGGGCTCCCTCTTCCGGAATGGCACTGTCAAAAAGGCAATCACGAAAATAGGCTTCAAATTTTACTCCGTCTGCCTTGAAGCCAAGAGCTTCAAACACCAGGTTCCAACGGATCTTTTTCAGTTCCTCAAAAGAAAGTTCCCCTTCCTCCAGCCTATGCCAAAGAGAAGAATTGACCTTGTGAAAAACAGAAAGCATCTCATCTTGAAATTCACCGATTTGAAAGACCTCAAAACCGCTTTTCATGGCTTCTTTTACATACTGCTGAAAACTTAAAAGCGTATCGTCAATATCCAGTAATATCACCTTCAGCACAAGATCACCTCCCCTTTTCTTCTATTTTACACAAAAAAGAAAAAATTGCAATGGCAGATATAGGCGCAGATGAATCGGTACATCTATGATATACGTAATAAAAAAGAGGGATAAAACTCCCTCTTTTCTTATTACAGCCCAAGCAATTCTTTTTTCTTTACATTAAATTCTTCTTCGGTAATAACACCAAGATCCAAAAGTTCTTTAAATTTCTTAATTTCATCAGCAACAGACACTTCGTTTATGACAACATTGTCTTTCTTGGTTTTGTATTCTTCAATTTGTTTTTTGCAGTACTCGGCAACTTCTACCATCTTTTTATTTGGTATTTTTGTTGTTTCCCAATTAAAGGAGTTTTCCGCGTAAAAATTACCGCCGCCGCCACTATTAACGCCACTACTTGCGGTCTCAAATTGTAAATAACCAATCATTAGTCCCGCTTTCTTAAATTGAATACCGATACAATCGGAAAAATAAATTGTTTTCTCTCCGTTAAGAGCGCTACCCGTTAATATGGACCCTAAATTAACCTTTGCCTTTATAACTACTTTATCCTTATAAACGTCTAAATGTTTCCCTCTAACACCTTTCAATTCGTAAATCTTTTCACTCATATTAAGCACCTCAACGTATTATTTTTAGACATATCTCACTACCATATTAAGGTAATTGCCAATATAATTAAATAACTCTTTTACATTGTTTACAAAATGTTCACAGACGGCATAAAAAAAGGGGGGTAGCCCCGTTTGAGGCTACCCCTTTTATTTTGCGATATTTTGCCGTTTTTAGCGCTTTTAGTTTTACCCTACTTGGGTATTATTAGTGTAACGCTTAACGTGCGCGTGTTGGGCGCGTGCTGGGCTACACGATGATAGCGTCGTAACCTTTGGCTTTCAGTTCGTCGCGCAGTCTTTCGGCTCCAGATTTATTACGAAAAGCGCCGACTTGCACACGATACCACTTGTCGGCCTCGGCGGGCTGTTCTACCTTTTTCTTGGTGAGACCGCCTTTTGCTACCAGAACCTCTACACAGGCTCTGGCTACCTTGTCGGCAAAGTCGTCTGTGAGAATAATCGGTACATCAGTGGTGGAGTCCATAAAACCGCACTCGATCAAGACGGCGGGCATATGTGTTTCACGCAGTACGTGAAGGTTAGACTGGGCCAAGGGTGTCGCTCTGTTGCCTTTCAGTCCTGTGTACTTAATTACAGCGTTGTAGAGATCTCTCTGCCAGTTCAACGTGGCTTCTCCTACGTTCGGGTAAACATAAGCCACTACACCGCCACCACTACCTCTGTTGATACCAGCGTTGTGGTGGATAGAAAGGTAAAAGTCAGCGTTGAATTTGTTTGCGTTTGCGGTACGGGTTTCCAGAGGAACGTCAATTTTTCCTGTGGTGTCGTCAGCGCGGATCAGTTCGTATCCCTCATACGTAGAAAGGTACTGCTGGATCTTGTTGCAGATCCGAGAGTTTAAAGACCATTCGCGGGTCTGGTGAGGGTCGATTTTTACGTCACAACGTTTGCCAGCCGTATTGATACCGTGGCCAGCGTCGAGTACAAATTTAAACATAGTTATTCCCCCTTGTTTTTGTTATACTGTGCAGAGCTGATACCGATTAGAGTACCGATAAGCAGAGAAAAGGCGACGCAAGTTTTAAACACCTGGTCACCATAAGGCAGTCCCCAAATGGTACTCATTTCATTATAAAACAGACCGAGAGCGTCTAAAGCTACCAGCGCGATCCATTTTAAAACATCGTATACTTTGTTGTTCAGTTTCATAGTTCATTCTCCTTTTCGTCTAATTGTTCGAGAATGGCGTTGTATAGGAGTTTTACCTCGCCGTTCCCGCCTCGCTTGATATATTCGTCGCCAGCCTTAATACGCTCTCGTAAAGGCATATATGGCGACGTAATAACAAGCCTTTTGATATCAAGGTAGTTTTCAAGGATATGCCTCTCGTTGGTCTCGTCGCGCTTTTCTTTTTTGCGGAAAAAGCTATACACCTTCGCACAAGCCAGAATGATAGCGCTACAAGCCCCAACGACAGATCCAAGCGTAATAATTGTCTGCATTGGCCTATCCTCCTTTAGTTTTTGGTGTACCACAATTGGACTACACCCGCGTATTGTGAGTAATCTCCTGCTGTATAAATATTTACGACCCCTGTTTCTCCTCCAACATGGATATAGTTGTCTACATTGTACCAATGAGGCAACGCACAGGATCCTCCGCTGGTAGAATGTTTTATTGTTCCAGAAACGCGAATAACTTGATTGATATTGGGTATACCATGTAAAACGGATTTTCTTCCATTGTTTGGCAAATATCCGCAGTCTACTAACTGAACAAAAACAGGTTTCCCTTCCCAAATTTCAGTCGTGCGATATTCCGCACCAAGGCCCGCGGGCGGGTTTACCCAACACCAGTCCTCCCAGATATCTTCAACAATATTTCTTTTCCATTCAAAAGGAGACGGCCCCGCATATTTAATAGCGGAAATACAGCCCCACTTGTTATTTGTTTTATAAATTGTCACGAAGGTAATACCACCTCCGAACGTTGAATATTTTAAAGAACCGTTGTTTACGATAATATGCTTTATTGTGTTTTCTGTCATACTTTCATAGACAGCTTTAAGCAATTCGTCCGTTTTTTCTTCGGGATTTTCCTCGTCTTCGTGGATACCTATTGTTTTATCGATATCTACCAGTCCAGCGGGTGCCACGTCCTCGGTAATGGTTTTGTGGATGCCTTCAATCTCTTTGCCAATGCCGGCAATCTCCTTTTTGATTTCGCGAATAATATGATTATCTCCTTCACCGAGAGCAATAGAGAGCTTGTTTGCTACTTTGCCAAAGTCAAGGTTACGAATTACGGTAAAATCGGTTGAAAGGCCAGACTCGTAGACAATGGTAGTAGTCGGTGAAAAATACTCAAATTCAAGTTCACCAGCGGTCGATCTTTTATAGTGTTTGTAATCTTGATAGGGTGCGTAGGGCGTAGGCTCTTTGCCGAGTTCTGCCTGTACGTTTAGGATAGCGTGACCTGGTGTGCAACTCCACCGCGCATACGATACTTTCTTTGTGGTTGTGAATGTTGCGTATGCTCTGCCGTCTTTGGTTTTGTCGAGAACAATGGTATTTACGAGAGTTCCTTCTTCGTTGGTCTCAAACAGTTCAAGGGTAATATCGTCGCTGATATCTGCGCTGACGGTTAATTCTACGCCCGCGGGAATACTAGGAAACCACTTCGGGCTTGTTGCTTTTACTCCCGCGCTGTTGATAATGTTTTTACCAAAGACTCTAATACCGATACTGTCCTTTGAAACAACGGTCATTTTCGTAACGGCGTCACAGTCGTCAAAACGCGCGGACGTATTGCAGTCTACCTCTGCCTCGGTCATATCGCTCTTAAGGTAGTAGGGCATTTCGTCGGCTCTAAACTCATAAAACTCTAGTTCCTCGCCGTACATACCCTTATCGCTGGCGTTTGTTTCCGTCAAAATAGGCGTACAGTTATGGCTACCAGCAAAGCCCGCGTAGTTCATGTTGAAATCTACTGTTCTGTTTTCACTGGTGTCAATTTCCACGTAAACGTCAATATAGCAGTTTACGGGTGTTACCTCGTAGTTTACTTTTCCGTTACTGTCGGGGAACGTTGTACCCGCTTTGGGGTATGCAATTCTCGCCTTTTTGATTTTGAATTTTTCGTCGCCTTCTCCGAAAAAGTTCTCATAGCGCTTTACCAGTACGCCTCTATAAGAGCTGGGCTGATTAGGAAACCTAACAAAGCCAGAAAAGTCGAACGACAGGGTGTGTACTTGTTTACAGTCGCTACCAGAGTAACCGTTTGCAAGGCCCAAGTTCACGGTACCGTTTGTGGCGCGGATAACGTTCAAGATACGTTTCCAGCCAGTAGACTTGATTTGGTAGCTTGCGTTTCTACCTTGGGAAACGATTTCAATTTTCTCTTTTACCTCGGACAAACACTGTTCTGTTTCGTTTAATACTTTCTGTACCTCAAAAATAAAGTCCTCTTTTTCGGGGATAGCGTCCTCTGCGCCGATACTTTTCAGTACGACGTATTTTTTGGTTGCGCTTTTCCAGACCTCGCCGTTTTCACTTTGTAAAACAAGCTGTACCTCTAGGTTACCGCTTTTATCGAGTACGCCAGACGGGATATCAAACTCGATCTTGTTTTCTACAATTTCAAGGCGAGGAGTTTTAATCATTTCGCCGTTCGGCTTTTTGAAATCAAGATAAGCCCAGAACGCAGATAGTTCTTCGGGGATCGTGATCTCTAACTGCGAGACGGCATTTTCGCCCGTTCGGCCAATAGTGGCCACCGAGCAGTTATAAGTATGATCGTCGCCGATCGTTACATGGATCGTGTCCTTTTCAAGTATTGTGTCTTTCATAATGCACCTCCTTTATGCAGTTCTTTTCCAGTAGAATTTATCACAAAAGCTGTTTACCATAGTGTTTGGTACAACGTTAAACGTGAAATCCAAAGAATATGAATGACCGCTTTCAAGAGACGTCGCCTCGATTACATTAAGAACATTTAAACCGCCTGTATAGTCAAGATTCCACACAATACCACCTTTTGCTCCGTCGCTGTATGCTACTTGTTTGCCGTAGCCCATAGGCATATTAGTAATGCCTACTTTTTCCCAGTTAAACGTACCCAAAGCCAAGCCTGTATCGTTTAGTGTCGTATTTATAGCAAGCGACAAGCATATACGTATTGTACTGTGGCTACGCGTTATATGCGCTGAATTTACCACCACATTTGAGGTGGGGGTAAATATCGTGGTATCATTTCCACAATAAGGCGTGAAACCTTTATCGGCAAGCGCCCACGTTCCACCGAGTTTCGAGGCGGGGTTTGTGTTGGTAGTGTTACAGTAAATAGATCCTACGGGACACAAGTCCTCAATATACGCCGTGGTGTTCCACTCGCTCCACGTAGCGCCAGCGTCTATGGTGCGACGAAAGTACGTCATGCGCCCGTAGATAAGCTCTTGCCGTCTGTGCTGTTCGTTGCTTTCCGTTGTCGTCCAGTTCAGCACGTGCAACGTAAAACCGCCGTCCAGTCCGCTCGGTACGTTTTTCATCGTGTGTGTGTGCGAGGCCTGTATAGAGCGATAGGTTCCTTCTTCTACGATCGCGTTTAGATCGGTACCTTCTGCCAACTGTGTGAAATACTTTGTCTGTCTTATATTGTCAATGGTCGCCACCTCGACACCGTTTATGTAGGCTTTTTTCTTGTTTGAGCTTATAAAGAAAACCGCCTGTCCGATATCAACAGTAAGAGTCTCTTTGGTCGTGGTTAAAGTCCCAAAATTATCGGTTACGACAATCTCGATTTCAAACGACTTGGTATTGTCGAAAGTCAGCACAATATCGGCGCACGTAAACTTTCCAGCGGAAAGTTTAGGCGTTAGAGTTACATAACTATCCCACGTTCCACCTGTTTGACGGGACCGATACTTTACGGTTTTAATCGTGTTTTTATCAGCGCCGTTGATCGTTAGCCGTGAATATTCACCGCCGATCTTTAGCGTTGTCTGCGCGCCAAAGTTATTGACACGCTTTGCGCTGGCGGTAATCTTCGGCTTGTTGTAGTCGTACACGGTAACGTCTTTGTATTTAAGCGTGGAAAGTCCACGGCTGTCGTAGGCTCTCACGTCCAAGCGCTTTGCACCAGCAGAAGAAATCTCCCCGACGGGAATGGTTACCGCGCTAGAGGCGTTGTAATTGGCGTTTTTGTTGATCGTGTCAATGTTTACACCGTAATACTTGGACGTTGCGCCGTTTTGGGCTACCATTTTGTTTGCCGTGGAGATCTCAACAGACAAAGAGGAAAGCCCTTTTACGAGCGCTTGGTTACTGCCCGTTACAGCGGTAATCGCTGTGTTGGTGTCCTTGTACGTGAACGCTGGGAAAGTAGGGTAACACTCGCTTTCCTTAATTGAATACTTACCGCCCTGTTTCGTTCTCGCTTTCCCGCTATATTCCACCCTTACGCTGTACGTTGCGCTTTTTGTGTTGGGAATTGTAGCGTACAAATACGCGACGCTTGACGTGGAGTTATTGACCCCCTTGTAAGACGTGGTAGAACATTTGTACTCCACGTCGATCTGGGTACCGTTTCCGATGATATAGAAAACAAAGTCCCGCGAAAGAGGGTTATAAAACGAAAGCGTCAACTCGTTACCAAGCACAAAGTCGGGAGCATTGGTACAATGCGGATAGTCGTATGTGGTAACGCTCAATTTTGAGCTGTCGGTTGTGAGCTGGCTGTCTTTTCGGCGTACACGGGTCTTGATCTCATACGCCGTGTTTGAGGCAAGACCGCTGATCGTATAAGATCCGCTTTTGCCGTCGGTAACATCTACGCCTTTCCAGTTTGAGCCGTTATCCTTGCTGTACCACAAATAGTCGATCGTGCTGTCGCTAGACCAGTTCATAGTGATAGACGTTTCCGTTTTGGATTTTAGGCTCTGTACAGACGTAGCGTAGCGCGGGATCTCGTCGAGTTCCCAGTCCCCTATGTAACCGTGTACGGTTGTACCGTAAACCGCTGTGCTAAACTCCACCTTGATCGTCTTTGAGCCGTCGCTGGTGTGCTTAACGGTGATCGTTCCGTCGGTAGAGCCTACCATAGTCGGGAATTTTTTATACTCCGAGTCTTTACGATCTACGCTGTAAACGGTTGTACCGTTGATAATTACCTTTGTAGGGCCTGTGGGGTAACTGATATCGCTATCGCCGTGCGCCGATAACTCCCAAGAGATCGTGGAGGAGTTTTCTTGAATATTTTGCTTTTGCGTGCATTTTAACTGAAAATATCGATCCCCGTATATGGGGTCACCTTTTAACGTTTTGCTACTAGCCATTTTTTACACCTCCCACGTTGCTGGTACAAACGCCCAGCCTTGCAGTTCACCCTCGGTTACAGGCAAGATTTTAAGCGGTGCCATTTTAACCTCGTCTTCTGCCTCCAGTTTTTTGACGAATGTTACGTCTTTGTTTAAGCTGAATACCCTTGTTGGTGTGCCGTTAATGTTTGAATAACCAGCAAACTCCAATGGCGACATTACGGTATAGTCGCCAAGATAAACGCTGGATCTTACCAGTACACCGTTAATATTGATATTTACCTGTGTGTTCATCACCTCACCGTTTGCTTGCGTCCATTGGCTGGTATAGTCGCCAACGGTGAACATATTGTCGGTGAAGGTAGCGCCACTATCGGCCGTGCCGTAAAACTCGATATCATAATACGTGTCCTTCGGCTCCAGCCCTTTTAGTTCATAAGTGGAATAAAAGGCACTCGTGCCGTCGGGAATGGGAATAATATGTTCCTCCAGCGTATTAGAGATTTTTACGTAGCAACTGCCGATTAGGTTTTTCTTGATCTTGGTACTGAATGAGTACCGTGTTTTTTCAGCGCCATCTGTACTGGCCTTAACGTTTACTCTTTGGATCGCTTTTTTGTTAAGCAAGGTAAACGAATGACCGCTCAAACCGCCATTAGAAAGAGACTCTGTATCGCTTTGCATTGAAATTGTGCCGTCCCCGAACAGATCCCAGTTTGCTGGTACGTTGTTATTGTCGTAAGCATACATTACCGAGTTTTGGAGTAGATTACTTCCACCGCTTGTCTGTACGCTGTGGGTAATTGCGTCGATATCTTGCTTGAGTTCTGTGAAATTTTTATTTACGATCCCGTCCACGTCTTTCACTTCGCTCACAAGCATTTCGATAGTCTGTTCTTGCTTGCTTGTGATAATCTCGGTGTTTTTTACCCGCTTTTCAATGCTAGTCGCGTATTGGTACTGGGTCTGTGTTTTCGTTTCTGCTACCGTTTTGAACGTTTCTTTGATACCGCCGTCAACGGTAATGCTGAAATTAAATAGCACAGTCCCAAACTCGTCGCCAGTATCGTCGCCAGTATCGGTTTCGATCATAAAACGATCGCCGATTTCGTACCAGCCCAAGCCCTCGGTGGTTGCCTCAAACGGATAAAACCTCACGCCGTGTAGCGCGTTATAGATCGGGATAATAGAGGTTAAACGGTCACGGTCTAAAATCTGGTTGTTTTCGATCCTAAACTCTGTGAGGCCGTTTGTTTCTATGCTTTCCTCGTCTCGCATGAAGATATTGTCTTCCTGTTCGGCGCGGGAAAGTACCACGCTGTTAATCTCGCCGTATTGATCCTCCAGTTTGAGTTTGAAAAGGTTGTCATACGTGAGTTTTTCATCGGTTTCTGTGATAGGCTTGAAATAAACCTTATCGTCTGCGCCGATCACGCACGTACTGGCTGTGGCTTGTGCAATTTGCACAAAAATATCACGGTAGGTAATACCGCTTATGTTTTCCCACAGCTCGTCTTCAATTTCCCAGTCGTTATTGACGGAAAAACTAGTATTCCCAAGTTCTAACCCGCACGCCTCACACAGTAGTTTTGTGTAGTCGTATAGGCCGATCGGGTAGTGAGTGGTCAGCGTAGTATATGGTTTCATAGCGTTAATCATTTTGTCATACGCTACAATACTGGTCTCGCCAGTGTCTTTGGAAATTGTAAGTTCATTTACCAAAAAAGAGCCGTACCCGATATATTCATAGGCTCCGCTGGGGAGCATTACGCCAAACCCAGCGGACACCCATTTACCGAGCAAATTATGCTCTCCGAGATATTTAGCCTCTAATTTCCGCATTACCGACTTACACAAGCCACCCTCGCCACTTACTTTGAATGAGATAAGATCGTCCTCGTCGCGGATCGTTTGATCTTCCGCGTCAATATAAGCCTGTAACTCTTTTACTGGTTGAGTCATTGCTTGCTTGAAATCGTCGCTTGCCATTATCACGGGCTAATACCTCCTTTTGCTGACTGGTACAAGGCTGACACTAAACGGCTTGTATCTGCCTTTCGACTTACTATCCAGCTCTACGTCGTAGTCGCTGGCGTAGTATTCAGTGCTGACTGTGGTTTGCAGTCTCACGTCAAACCACGTAACGGTAAAAAACGCCTTGTCTAACAGCGCTGTAAGTTCGGCCATTTCTTCCTGGTCGGTATATCCCACCTCGATCTGAATCTTCGGGAAAATACCGATCAGCGTAGCCCTTACGTCGCCAGACATATTACGCTCGCTATCTTTCCACAGTTTAGCGCGTCCGATCTTATAGCTTTTAATGTGGGGAATGGTAACCCCGTCAATTTGTACTAAATCGCCTGTATAAATCACGCGAATACCACCTCCCCGTTAGTTTCAAAGGCTTTCTCTCTGCCGTACTCAATAAGTTTATTAAAGATATCTTCCTCGCCGAGTTTCACGGTGAGTTTGATATTTCCACCGCCACCGCCGATCTTGTCGCCGATCTTGGACGCTAGCTGGTCGATCCAGCCTGTATTACGTTCCAGAGGCATTACCGCCTCTTTACCAGCTTCACCGATCATAGCGTAAGTCGGTCTATCTACGATACCGCCCTGTGCCAGTTTCGGTACCTCCAGCAGAGTAAGTTTGCTGATCTCTACGCCGGGGATCTTGTTAATAATACCAATCGCAAAGTTAATGGCTTTGAGAAAGCCGTTAATTTTACCGATCACTTTTTCAAGTATCCCGTTAACCGCAGATTTCACCGCGCCAGACACAGCGTCACCGACTTTTTTACCGATATCTTTGAAAAAATTACCGATATCAGCAAACACGTCTTTAATGCCTTGACACAAATTACTAAACCACTTTTTAATCTTGGTACCAGTAGACTCGTATTTGTGCGGATCCATACCGTCTTTGATACTGGCGGGAAGGTCTGTCATAAACGTCTTTTGCGCGTCGTCGCTCATTTCACTCATGCTCTTGGAAATAAGCTCACGCGCCTCGTCTGCTGATAATTCGCCTTTTTCAAAAGCGTCCACTACTGATTTTTTGAAATCGTCGTAGTTTCCGCTTTCCTTGGCAAGCGCTAGCTGGTTTTCGTAAGAGGCGATAGTCTCGGCTTTTTTGGCGGCGTTAAATTCCTCGGTTGACTTTTTCAAGTCTTTTTGTTTCTGCTCGTTATCCAAATAGGCCTTATAGACCTCTTTTTGTGCGTCGGTCATATCGGCATAATCGAGCGTGCCGTTCTGTACTTGCGTATAAAGTTCCTCTCCTGTAACGCCCGCGGCTTTTTCTGCTTCTTCAAGCCGTTTCATAGAGGCCTCGGCCGCGTCTACTGCGCTGATATAATTGTTTTCTGCCTCTTTTGCTCTCTCTTTGGCCGCTGTCAAGTTTTCTTGCGCCTCTTGAACAGACATAATGGCGGGTTCCTCTAAAAGAATAGCCGCGACGAAACCAGCAACGAGGGCCGTTACACCTACGATAGCCGAAACAAGAGTGTGAACACCAGCGGTCGCAAGGCCAACGGCAATGGCGATGGCACCGCCGATAATAAGTATCGTGTTTTGTAACGTAGGCCCGTTGGCGATAAAGTCTTTTACGCCTACCACCATCAAGGCTATACCGCCTACAACGGCGGCAATACCAGCGACTATGGGCGCTAGAGTCGTATTAAATGGCTTGATCGCAAAATACAAGCCTACCGCGGCGGCAGTTACACCGCCGATCATAAGCGCGAAGTTCTTCCAGTCCAGTCCGTTGATCCAAGCGTCAAAGACGCCGTATGCAAAAGCGACAATACCCGCGGTCGCCGCAATAGCACCGCCAAGCGAAGTAAATTTGTCCCCCGTTGTTAGAGCGTCAAGCACGTCGGAAACCCCAAACAAGTCGCCCATCATTTGGAAAAAACCAAGATTACCAGGGTTTAAGAAAAAGCCGAGCACTGTTTTTGAGATTTTCCATAACGCGAGAGCGGTACCTACAGAGGCTACCAAAGTTAGAAACTCTTTCATTTTGCCGTACAATTCGTCTACTTTGCCCGATACGGAAGAAGTGGCAGAGTCCCACCCGCTGGTGTTCCATTCGGATACTTCCAAATTACTGATCGTGGAGTCGTCGTCAGATCCGCTACTCTTGTTTTCGGTTAGCACGTTCATCTCGTCAAACCCAGCCAAGCTTTTAAGTGTCTTGCTCAAGCCTTTAGCGGATTTATTAGCGTTTTTATTTGAATTATCAAGATTTTTTACAGAGTCGTTGACACTATCAACGGCTTTGTTTGCTGAATTTGTGTCGATTATGTTTTTTCCACCAAACAACTTGCTCACAGAGTTTACCGCCCAGATACACGCTTTTACGAACGCGGTAACGTATGGTACCGCGCTGTTTATCGCCTTTACGATATTTTGGAAAAAACCAGCTATATTAGAACGTCCTATCGCGTTAATGATATCAGCGATACCTCTTGTTAAGGCTGTTTTGACGTTCGTAATAGACGTTCCAATACCACCAGTAGCGCCGCGCGCTTGCTCCTCAAAACTAGCAAATCCCGCCACGCCCTCGGTGTTGAGTCTGTGTATGGTCTGCATAAACTCATTCATAGAGACGTTGCCGTTTCGCAGTTCCTCGCCGAGCTGTGACGAATTGGCGTAGCCCATAGCGACAGCGACTTGTTTCAGCTGTGCTGGCATAGCCGTCATAGCGGTACGCCACTCCATCATATCGGGCTTGCCTTTTGCGTAAGCCTGTGATAATTGCTCCAGCGCCGACGTTTGAATTTGCTGACTTGCACCACCCGCCAAAATGGCGTTATTAAGGGCCAGAAACATATCAGTACTAGCCTTTACGTTTCCGTTTACACTTGTAAACTTTTGTACCGCGCCTACGGCAGAGTCCAGAGTAGTGGGTAGCCCAGTCAGTTTGTCACTCAAACGTTTCATTGACTCGTCGGCGTCGTCGGTTGATACGCCCAAGTTACCCATAACCTTTGAAAAATTATTTATGGTGTCTGCTCTCTGTATAGCGCTGTCTAAATTGCTACTTATAGCCCGTATGCCAGAGCTTACGGTTTTCATAATAAGGTTGCTTTTTAGAAAGCTCTTTGTCATACTGGTCGAGAATTTGTTCGTGTTTTTAGTAACGTCGTTTAGCCTACCTTGCACCGCGCTTATTTCTTTTTTCAGCTGGGTAGTGTTTGCCGTTATCAACACTTGCAATTCATCAATAGTCATTTTTTATAACACCTCCCATCTTTATAGTGTTGCGACGGGCTTGGCGTTCCATTTCCTCGTCCGTCATTGGCCTCAAGTCGGTGTTGTTTTCCAGAAAAGGCTTTGAAGGGTATTTTTTGGGATTGTTAAACGCATAGGCGATATACTTACCCAGCAAATAATTAAAAGAGTCTTGCTCTTTGATCCTTGCCTGTTCCTTTTCGTTAAATACTTGGATATGTTTAGCCCATTGTTTCGGGTTTAGGCTCCAGAAATAATGGAGATCTAGCCCTATCATAAGAGCGTCGCTCTCCGTTTCGCGCCACATATCACCAAAGTATCTGGATTTTACAGGGAGTTCGAGATTTCCTCGGTCACTTGGGCCTGTCGTTTCGTCTTGTACTCTCTCAATTTCTCCATGTCGAGATCCCTCGATAAAAAACCCCCTTTGATTAAGGCCTCCATGATATCCATAACAAGCTCGTCCTTGTCTTTTTCCTCCAAATAAGCGTCAATAGCGCTTACCGCTACGGCTTTGCTTACGCCGTGGTTGCCGTTATCATCAACAAGCCCTTTCTGGACAAATAAAATCAAGGTACCAATAGTGGTATCCGAAATACAGTTTTCAATAGGCGCTTTCTTTGCCTGTTCGATTTCATCTACTCTTGTAGCGTTATATTTCAAATTAAGTTTCATAATATCCTCCGTCAATTTAGTAGAAAAAATAGGGCGATCTTATGAAAAGACCGCCCGTTTTAGGTTATGCTGTTGCTTTTGCGTAAACAGGCTTTCCGCTTACACGGATAGTCGCAGAGAAGGTAGCCAGACCGTCGGGGGTCTTTTCACCGTCTTTGAAAGACTTAACAAAGCCAGAGAAAGTCCAAGTGGCTCCGCTGGGGTAAGCAACTTTCCATTTCTCCAAAGACTGGCTTTCAGCAAGAGCGAGCATTTTTTCAACGTTTGCTTCGTCCTTGATATTACCAGCCAGAGAAACTTCGCCAGCGTCTTTGGAGCCAGCGATAAACTCTTTGTAGTTGTTGGGGCTATCCAGATCGGTAGCGTCGATTTCTTCGCTTTCTACACCGATTTCTCCGATAGAAGTAAGGTTGGCGATCTTCAGATCTTCGCCTTCGTCGCCACTCTTGATTTTGGTAAGGGTAGTACCCATAGTTCTGGTTGCGGGCATATTCTGTCCTCCTTTTATACTGTTTTGGAAAATCTGTTAACCACGTGGTGCAGATTTCCAGCGTTTGGAACGTCGTTTGAGAACGACATAATATATTTGTTGGATCTCATTATTTCCTCAACTTCGGAAAGTACCGCACTGGCCGTTACGCTATCATCGGCCCAAATATCTACTTGAATTTCGATATCTTGGCTAGAAATAGCCCCGTCCAGATCAGCAGTAATAGCGTTGTTACCCACCTTGAAAATAACGGCGGGCAAATCAGTAAATACAGCGGGTTGAGTCTGCGCTACGAAATAGGGCAGAGCTTTCAAACTGTTATATACGTCTGTCTTTGGTAAATACATGGGTTATTGACCTCCTTTGCAGTTTTCTTTCAGCTTTGAGTTAACACCTTCGCGAAAGATCTTTTTTATGGTTTTCTCGTTTTCTTTCAAGGCGGGGTACATATACGGCTGGGCCACTTGACCCTTGGTATATATCCACTCGCCCTTGTCCTCGTCAAAGTAGGCCCACCCCTTATTTTTATACTCTGGGGTAAAGCCCTCTACTTGGTACGGGTAAGTACCGTTACCAGTAATACCCGTTCCAAATTCAACATAGGGAGCGTGTTCTACGTTGGTATAAACACGCCCCTGTAATTCTTTTCCTGTATCTTTGACTTGCATGTGAATACTGTCTGCCAACTGGCCCGTATCTACGGGAGCCAGCGCCTTTGCTTGGCCGTGTACCAGCGCTGTGGCTTTGTTCATTGCCGTCCGGAGTTCCATATTTGCGATCTTATTAAAGCGTTTCGTAAGGGTGTCAACGCCCTTTATGCTTACCTTCGCCAAATAGCGCCCAAAACGAGCGTGTGACTATCACGGGTATATATACCCTTCACCTCATACAGAACACCGTCGTAGCTGATAATATCGCTCTTGGTAAGCCCTGTATAATCGGTGGAAATAGATATATTTACCTTGTAGTCCAGCCCGTAGTCCTCTTGGATTTTTTCACAGTTTGAAAAGTTTACGTTGCCCTTGAATTTTTCTTTTTCGGTGTAGCCGAGCGTTTTCACGCCTCCTTCTGCGTCCTTTTCGGTACGCTTATCCATTAAGTGGATCTCTTTATCGTAAAACGTCTTGGCTATTGCCGTTTTCATCGCTTGCGGGATAAACAACTGTAACCCTCCTATATCTACTCAATAACGCAGTAAACCCAGTGAACAGCTCGTCGTCGGTGGCCGTTGTAAAGTACCTTGTTACCTCGTTGGCGTAAGATACAGACTGCCCGTTGTCGCTCACGCTGGAAATAGCGCGATCCACCTCCGCTACGTTGTTTTTGGTCCGTTCAAGTGTTTTGATACACCGCGCAAGTCCTGTGTTTACAATATTCGCAAGAATACGCTCCAGTTTTGCGGGGATCGTTTCGCGGTTTAGATAGATCTGTACCCGATCCAGCGTTTCACCAATTACGAAATCAAGCAGCCCGCTATTGGTCTGGTCGACCTCGTCAATATTGGCGTTAATGATCTTTAAGTATTCTTTGATCTTTGCTTTCGTTGCGTCCATACTAACACCCCCTTTACGTAGTTATTGGCGCTTATTTGCCCTTTGCGGGCTTTTTCGGTTTATCCTCGGCCTTTTCTTCGACGCGCTTGTAAACGTCGCTGTGTTTCAAATATTGAGGGATCAAGGAGTCGTTTTTCACGTCCTCCACGATCCCCGTTACCTTGTGCTTAAATTTCATACCTACACCTTTTGACTTTTCTTATGGTTGCTATTGTTTCTTAAAAAGTATCAGCGTACTTGATAAGATCGGGCATTACAGCCTTGGTACCCTTGGAGAAGAACAGTTCCAGCGCGATATTGTTGGAAAGAGGGATCTTCTCTGCGTCGTATTCATCGGTGGTAACCAGCTGTGCAACAGCGCCCTCGATCATAGCGATAGCGGGCTTGGTCTGTCTGTGGTTAGAGAAGATACGTACCTTGTGGAACAGTTCTTCTGCCAGACCGCTTACGCTGTTAGGTACAGAGTCGATATAGTTCTGTACTGCGGAATATACAGCGGGGGAAACGGTAACAACGATCATATCGCGGTCTACACCGTCTACGTAGTCGTTCTTGGTAGTTTCAACTGCGAGGATCAGTTCCTCCAGTTTTTCTGCCACGGTTTCCTTGGTCAGTTCTACCTTGGTACCTTCTTTTTCAGCGCAAGCGAAAAATTCGCCGTCCAGATAAGCGATCATACGCTTAACGTGGTTAGCCTTTCTCTTTTCAGCCATACCAGCAAGGCCGAAGAGCTTAACGTCCTTTTTGGACAGTTCTTCTACGATTTCCTTGTCGGTATCAACGGATACGGTTACTTTACCGCCGTTGTCAAGGCCATTGCCTTTACCGCCAGCGCGAGCGGTACCGAGATCGTCTACGATAGCGTTCTTAAAACGGTTGATTTCAACGGTACCAGTGGTAGCGTCGCCGCTGTAATTCTTGTTTTTGATCTGTTCGGAGATCGCGCCTTTCTGTACGGCCTCGATTACTGCGCCGTAGGTTTCAGCGAGCTTGTCTTTGGTTTCTCCGTTTACGAAAATATTCAATGCGTCCTGTCTTGCCATTATAAAATCACACTCCTTTTGTATTTTTAGGCATTAAAAAGCCGACATAACCTTTTTAGGCTTGTCGGTGTTGGTGTTGGTATTAGAAAAGTCGGTCGGTGGTGTGCCTTTCAGCTTGTCGGTTACGCCATTTTCTACTGACTTGTTGTAGGTTTTAGCCAGTCTTTCGATGTTTTCTTTAGTCTTGGTTTCGTCAAGATCCACGACGAAATCTACTAAATCTGTGGGGATATTCTTCTGCGCCAGCAGTTCCTGTGCGATCAAGCGTCTTTCTCGGAGGGTAATAGCGTCCTCGCGTTCTTTCAGCTCTTTCTCACGTTTTGCCTTTGCCTCGCTTTCACGTTCGTCAGCTGTCAACTGGGCCTGTCTGCGTTCCTCGGCGATCGCTTGGGCTACTGCGTCTTTGATAGCCTGTTCACCTTTGCGCTTTTCCTCGCCACGGATCTTTCCAGCCAAAGCGTCAAGATCTGCCTGTGTGAAAGTTTTTCCAGCGTTGTTGTCCTCGTTGGTAACTGCGGGTGCTGTGTCCACAGTTTGAGTAATGGTTTTGTTATCGTCCATTGATAACTCCTTTCCTCGTTTTACGCCCGTCGGCTAAAATGTATGAAAAAAGCGCTGTGTTTGATAACATAGCGCTTAAATCATTATAATTTTGCGTACATTTCCTTTTTGCGCCCGTTTAAGTAAATAACAGGCGTGTCTTTGCTGTTTGGTTTAAATTCTTGCGCCTCGCCATAGCCACCGTAATTTAGGTTGCTTGACGTGTTCACGAATAACTTTGTTACATTCTGTACCGTTGAGCTACATAAATCAGTACGGAAAAAGCCCTGTTTCATAATCATACCTAGGTGGGTGTGAGAATGAATGTAGATATCCGCGTCAACGATACTCGCCATATCGGCCAGACGTATTGCTTTCGCGCCTTCTTTGCGCCCGCCACCGCTACCGTGGTTACAGTAGATCGTGTATAACGCTGGTCTATAATTTTCGTGAGACGACATTTTGCCAAAGCGCAGAAACAACAGCGCAGACGTAGGAGAGTAGATATCCCCAAGGCCTAATTGCATAGCCACCAGCTTGGAAATGTCGATACCCTCTTTTCTGTATGTCCTGTTCTCGTGGTTTCCGTTTGTAACACACAGGATTTTGTCCTTTATTGGTGTAAACAGTTCCACGCCTTGCTGGATCTGGCCCATAATGTTAAATTCTCGCGCCTCAATGTCGCCGATACTGCTACGGCTGGCGTTGTCTAAAATGTCGCCGTTTAGTATGCAGTAGGCGCTCGGCGTTTCAGCCACGTATTTTATACGTTCTTTCAGCCTTGCTATGTCGCTATTGTCGTCGCCGATATGTTCATCTGCGAACGTGTGCAACTCCAGCTGTGCCAAGTCTTTTGATAGCGTCGTTTTTATTACTTTCATGTAGTCCTCGTATGAATGTATGAAAAAAGCACCCCGCAATAAGCGACGTGCTTTAGTCAATGTAATTATTTAATTGTGAGCTATGTTAATTAGCGTCATAGATAGCGTCGTATAGCCGTTCTATTACCCTAAAATCGTCCGTAGGCTCGTTTTGCTTATCCAAATAGTCGGTCATAACCAAGTCGATTTCTATAAGCAAATCGCCGAGAGATAAGCCCTTATACGGTATATTGTATTTTTCCAACAGTTCGATCTGCTCTGGTGTTAACTTAACCATTATAACCTCCTATTTTTTGTGCGGGTTTACTTGGATCAGTTCCCCTGTTTTTGGGTTAATTGATACAATATTATTCTCCCCATAGACTTTCACGCTGTCGCCTTTTACAACGCGCCTTGCCGATTTATTAAGCAATGTTTTTTTGATATCGGGTATATCTACACCGTTTCTCTTTTTCTCAACGCTACCGAATACACGGTCGATAAAATGGAAAGAATGGTCTTTTACTTTGATACCGTTAACTGTTTCGATCCCGTTTAGTTCGACGTGTAGCATTTTATCATAGTCGCGGTATAGATCATAGCCAACTAACGGGGATAAATCGCCGTTGGATATTGACATGTCATAGTGGCGCTTTAGACGATACGAATACTTTGTATCAGCCCATGCGCCGTCGTTATTATACTTGATTTTCCTAAAATTGTCAAATGTTCCGACGTTTTCCTTGCCGAGACGTTCCACATAGCGTGCATATTGCTTTTTATCGGCTGACATATTTCCCGCCACTTTGTAGGCTTTATCTACTTCGGCTTGGCCGTGTTCCTTAACTTTGGAATTGTACCAGTCCTTGTAAGACATATTTCCGATAACTTCGTTTTTGCCTGTAACGGGGTTTTTGGCGCGTCTTTTCAGCGTCTTTTCGATTTCCTCGCCCATATAGGCCCTTGTCTTGCTTCGGCAGTTCGGGTGTAACGGTGGGAAATTTTTACCCACCTCGCGCTCTTTGAGAGGAATTACCTCGCCGTCCGTCTCTTGGCAGATCGTACTTGTGTGGGTGTCTAACGTAGCCAAAAAAACGTACTGATCCATTTCCATTTCCTCATAGGCCATAGCGTCGGCCTCGTTATTGAAATGGTTTGTCTCGGTGCGTACCAGCCGATCGGCGTAGTATTTAGCAACGTCGAAACGCTCACGGATCTGTCTGGACGTTTTGGCTATGCTTTGTCCGCTTATCATAGCACCGCCGATGATCTCGCTTAAACTCTCGGCCAGTATATCGGTGTTACCCCATATACGCTGGCTGTAATTCTTACCGCTCCACTTTTCATTGAGTAGAGCAGTCGTCATATTGTCGTCGATCTTGGAAAAAGCAAAGTCTAGGCCCGTCCCCATTTGCACGTCGTATATAGTCTTATAATAAGACTCGTGTACAACGCCCTTATAATGCTCTGTGTGGGCCCGTTGCTCTTGGGGGTATAATTCCTTTGCCTTTGCATATACTTGCGCTTGTAGGCGTTCTAGGCGCGATATACGGGCTTTGTAATTGTCTTTAACGTACTGATCCAGCCCTTGGCGTTTTAATTCTTCCCACAGCTTGGCTGTTTCGCTCTTTGTGAGTAGTATTTTAAGACTTTGCACGTCTAGGCCCGTTGCTTTGGAATAATTCGCGTATATGTTCTCCAGATCACGCTGTATATTACGCTGGGCTTGGTCGTACATTTTGTGAATACGGGCCATATACGCCTCGCTCTGCTTTTCAGCGTCGGTGAGGCGTTTTATTGCTCGTTCGTCCCAGTATTTGTCGTTCTGTTCTACTGCTTTTTCAAGCGGGGTTTTAGCCATAGACTACACCCCCTTATTCTTCTGTTTCTTCTTCCTCGGTTACCTTGGTTTCCTCGGTTTCTTCTGCCTCTGCGTTTGCGTCGAGCATTTCGTTGGCACCGAACGCGTCATCATAGGTGGGTTTTGGCTTGCTTTCGTTCTCTTTGGCTTTCAGTTCTACGATCTCGCTGGCGTCCTTGATAAAGGAAAGCTGGGAGATTAAGGTTTCAGCGTCCACAAAGTCAGCCAAATTGTTAATCATTTGTGAAATTTCAAAGTCATTAGAGGGAAGGTTGCGCTTAAATACCGCGTCCACCTCTTCAACGGGTACCAGAGCCATTTTAGACTGGGTAAACAGGAAATTGTTATACAGTTTGAACCGCTCCATAAGGCCCTTTTCCATATAACGCTCTTTGTTTTTGATATTCTGCTCAAACGCAAGGAGCTTATAACGGATAGCCACGCCAGAGGAATTACCTACAAAGTTAGCGTCGCTCATATTGGGTACCATAGAAATTTTATGGATATCGTTCTCGATATTCTGGCGTAAGATATCTACGTCGCCCTCTTGGAGAGTCTTAATAAGGTATTCCACCTTACCGTCTACGGGCAGATTTGCCAGCATACGGCTTTCACGTAGCATGTCGGCCTGTTCTGCGTCAAAGTCCATGCCGTACAGGCACAGGATAGCGTCTACGAGCTGTTCCTTGTCGTTGATACGGTCGCTCTGGAGTAGGTTGTATGCGTCAATAAGACTGATTACTGTCTCAAAATCGCCTAAAAATTCGGGGTTATTCTTATAACAGATAATCGGTACGTCGCCGAAAGCGTGAGGCTCGTCTTTTCCTTCTTGCTGGAGGCTCTTTGAGAATGATTTATATACGCGCTTGATCTGCTTGTCTACGTAGATAATCTCCCAATACTTAAAAGTGGCCCCTTCAAAGATCGGTCTATAAATAAGGCCGAAGAGTTTGTTATGTTCCACCGTGTCGTCGTACACGATGATAGTGTTCTTGTTATCGGTTTCACAGCTTTTAGGCTCCGCGTTTTCATTCGCGTAAACATATTCATACTGCAAACCGAAAATAGACACGTCTTTAGCGATCTCACTATCCAGATCGTTAATGGTCTGCTTTTTGTATGCGTCCAGCAGAGGCTCGATATCGTGGCCGTTGCTGGCTTGATAGTCCACAGGGTTACCCAGTAAATATCCCACATTGGTATCGGTAATATACTTTGCGTGGTTTACCATTACCTTGTTATTGCTTAATCTGTCGTCTTTGCTACGGTCAAAAATACCGTGTTTGCCAAGATAATAGCGCTCCAGCAATTCAAACCGTTCCTTGTTGCGTTCGTTGTAGTCGATCACGTCATTTAATACTTGATTTGTGATCGGCGTATCCTTTGGTAAAGTATACATTTTCACCTCTTACAAGCCTCTCGGTTTCTTGACCACCGTAGGCGTTTTTACTCCTTTGATATATTTATTTAGGCCGTACCGTAGAGCGTCGATCGTGTGGTTAAAGGTATCTACTGGCTCGTTGATATACTCGCCTGTCTTTTTATCCTTCTGCCACGTGTAATTTTCCAGTTCTTCGCACACCTTAAAGCACCGCTCGTCCACAATGAGATCATACTGCTGTATCCATTGGATACCATGTATTACGCTGTCCTTGCCTTTTTCGGTGGGATCAATGTTTACGCCCTTGTCCCGTATCTCGTCAATAGACTTGCGCTCTGCGCAGTCGCCGTATGATTTATCCTTGTGTAGCCCTAGATCGGTCATTGTTTCGGCTATTTCGTTATTCTTCATACCGCGCTTTACGTATTCCCCTGTAACGTATATACGCTTTCTGGCGGTATCTATATAGCCCCATACAATCGCCGAAGGGTCGTTGATATAACCAAAGTCCAGCCCGATCCAGCGCTTTAGCCCCTCTACGTCTGCCTCGCTTACAATTTTGGTGGTATACACAGGGAATACCAGTTTATCCAGCGTGGCAAATTCACCGAGGCAATATATACGGTAATATGCTGGGTTACGGTCTTTCAACCGTTCCAGTTCCTCGCGGTATTCATCGGATAGAAACTTATTGTCTTGGTATGTGGTTTTTACTACCTTAACGTTGAAGGGGAGAGCCCGCACAAAAAAGTAGTCATATACCCAGTTCTTTTTGCTGATCGGATTAAACATTAAGTAGATCTGTAAGTGATCCACCAAAGCACGCAGACGCAAATTGAGCTGTGTGAAGTCGTCCTCGGTTAGTTCGGTAGCCTCCTCAATTACGATATCCGTTATACCGTCAATAGACTTAATCTTTTCTGGGTCGTCTAGGCCCTTGAAAATAAAAACAGAGCCATTAGGCAACTCTATTTCAAAGTCGCTCCTGTTGACTCTGCAAGCGTCGTAAAAACCGCTAGCGTGTAAATGGGATATAAGCAACGCCCATATACTATCCTTGATCGTGCGCTGGATCTTACGAATAACAAGCACCTTGCGACGGTACTTTAACGCCTTTAGTAATATCTTTTGTGTAGCGCCGAATGACTTACCACTACCAGCGCCACCGTAGTATACCTCAATACGTTTTGAGTAATCGTCAATGCTTTGGTATATCCAGTCGTTAAAGACAGCGGGGTTTAGTTTCTTTGCCATTACTTAAACCAGTCGCTCTCTACGACCTTTACCTCTTGTTTTTCGGTAGGTTTCTCGCCGATCGTATCGCGTACCAGTTCAAACACTTTAGGATCGCCAGCCATAAATTTGGCCATAAGCGCCTCTATGCCCTTGTCCTGTACCGTCTGCTTTGTTTCATCATCGGCCATAATAGTAAGCGCCTCTTTTAGTGCCTCTTTGAAAGCCTTGCGCTTCCTTTTTGATATTGCCCCAGCCTTACCGCCTTTTGACTGTACCGCTTTTTTCTTTTCTGGCTCCATTTTATCGAAAGGCGTTAAGTTCTGCGGGTTTCCTTTAGGATTAGCCACGTTAACACCTCCTTTTGCTGTTATGCCTTTTTGGGCTTTTCGGTCTTTTCGGGCTTGGGCTCCTTAACCACGATCTGGTACTTGGTACCGTAGAGGGTAATAAATACTTTACCGTTCTTATCGGGGGTTACCTCAATTACGTGTGCGTTATTCATAAACAATACCTCCTTTGCAAAAACAAAAGGCCACCCGTTTCCGAGTAGCCTTTCTTTACATTTTGGATTATATCACAAGATTTACTGTACTTTCACTATACTTTTGCAAAGTTCTTAAATCTTTTTTTATTTTGCTGTAATGATATTTCCAGATCGTCTGATCGTCCCTATTGAAACGCTCTGCAATAGCACTCACGGCCCTTGAAACGCGAATACCTTTTACAGCGATCTCATAAAATAAATCATACTCAATACCGCTCATTTTGCCCAGGGTATCGTTCATAAGGTTTAAGTACTGCTGTAAATTATCCACGATCTCCCGCTGGTATTCGATCTCTTGCGCAAGGCTCATTCCTGTACCGATATCCACCTCGTGCAGTTCGTGTACGTAGTCGGCCATTTTGTCATTGTTGCGCTGTCCTCCGCTTACCACGTCCTCTTTGATCGTTTGCGTCATGGGGAAGTACTTACAGTATAGTTTTTCTTTCCGATCCATTAGGAGATTAAGGCGCGCCTTTGCCATTTCCAGCTCGCATTTAGTGTTCGTGTAAGTCCTTATCGTTTCCATAGTTCAACTCCTTTTCTCTAGCCAGCCGTTCTCTTGCTTTCTTGCTTTCAACATAGGGTCGGAGCATTGCTTTGATTTTTCTTATCAAGCGCACCTTTTCTTTGCACTTTTGACACATTGCGGGACAGTCGGATTTCACACCGCAGTAAGCACAGTAGTATACCATTTACTCGTCCCTCCCACTTGCAATAAGCACGCATAAGATTAAAAAACTGAAAATACCGCCTACAACACAGCCTAACAAAAAGTCCATTATTTTTTCTTTCCTTTCTTCTCCAGAATACGCTCTACGATGAGGATAATTCCCATCGCAATAAGAACAACTGCGGTAATTTGAGTAAGTACCAACAGCACACGAATTAGAATAAGAAAATCAATTACTGTCATTCCCCACACCCCATTTCTTTCTCAATCCGATATAACCTCGATTCCAGTTCTTTAATCTCATCTTCCAATTTGAGACTTTTTGAATAAGCAAATAAGGAAAAAACACTTCCTGCCATCCACCACAAACCGCTGATGTTTTCATAATAAAAACCTGCACAAAAGCAAACAGCGGAACAAATCAGCAACGCCACAATCACAACTCCACCCCCATTTCTTTTACTAATCGTTCAATATCGTCAAATGATAAAACAGACATGTCACCGCTTTTAGCGAGAAGTAAAAACATTTTCATCCTCTTGGCAAACTCTTTGATTGCTTCTGATCTGCCCATCCTTTTCGCAATCTCAACTTCCGCTTTTTGTCTTTCGCTCATTTCCTTGTAGAGTTCATCACAGTTTTTCTTCCATTCCTCAATCTCCGCATTTTTGCGGTTGATAAGGTCAAGTGCATATTGATATAATCTGTTCATACAATTCTGTCCCGTATTCCACATAGGACAAGCGGGGCATTTTGTGTTTTGTGTGCAACACTCCAAAGCCTTCATAATCTCCTCTTCGGTCATTTTATTTTCGGTCATTCTTTTACCTCACACCTTCCGCTTTCTAAAAAGTTTACAAATTCTTGATAACAACCAGGGCATAAATCAATTCGTCGTCCAAAACTGCTTCTCGGTTCTCCAACTCTCCAAAGAGTAATTTTTGCTGAATACTCCTTTAGTTCATAAGTGGGGCAATAACACTCCATAGGGTTGATTATTTCTTTGCCACATCTATCACACACACAAGATGTTAATTTGCTCATTCTCTACCACCCCCAAGAAAGGTATTTAGCATTTTCTTTTTCCAGGTCGGCTTTTCTTCCACAAGTCGCATACACTCCCGAAAGCCCTCGACATAGTCAGAGTTTTCGCCGTGCATTTTTACAAGATGATCGTATCTCTCCTTGATCTGTTCAAATTTTCCGTCCATTTCATTCCTCCTTGAATGATAAACATTTAGCTAGTTCTTTTATCCATACGGGATCTGTTTTGCATAGTTCGTGTTCCACAAATTCGGGACACCTATATACGTCGTATGAGTCGGCGGGAACGGTGCGAAGGCCGACGCCAGTTTGATAGACTCGCACGCCTACGCTTGTTTTTTTTGCTCTCCAGCCCTTTACGGGCTTTAAGCTCTTTGACCAGCTACACCCGCTTGTCGTTGCCTTTTGGCAATAAAAGCATAGTGTGGGGTGTTGGTAAGGCCCTTTTTTTCTCATTTCAAACCTCCCCACTTAACCACCGCATACACCGATCAAACAGCGCCATTTTCAAGCATACCGCCTGTACCTTGTTTTTGACTGTTCTATCATTCTGGAGCATAAGCTCGGCCATTGTCATTGCCACTTGTTCTATATCCATATCCTTTAGCTGGTCGTAGTTCGTGATATGCTTTGCGTAGCCTTTCTCAATACATACGCTGGCGCACTTGCCGTATTCTTTAAGCCACGAGCACTTTTCTTTTACGCACTTTTGCATTTATCCACTCGTCAGCCCTCTAGTAAGGGCTGGCTTTTTCCTTTCAGTAAGTTTTCAATATTGCTGTATTGTATGATCGTATCGTTGCGCTCGGTGTACTGCGCGGTGTGCGCCATAATGTACTGGTTTACCTTGCGCTCGTTTCCGTCGGCGATCGTCAATACATTTACTGTTGCCTCGGCGTGCATATTCCGCAGTTCCTCGATCATGTCCGCAATGGTAGGCGGGAATTTTGAGCCTTTGACGAAATGATCCAGCGCTATTTCAATAATTCCGTAGGGCGTTGCCTTGAAGGCACGGTGCCACATATTCACCGTGGCCAGCGTGGTATCGTTGTCTATACCCTTGTATGAGTTAGGGTAGGCCAGCTTAATCATAGCGAGGAGCTTTGCGCTTTCTTCCAGCGTCATATTATCCCTCCTTTAGAAGATCCAGAAACGGGTTACTGCTCGCCGTCGGCTTAGCTTTCTGCTCGTCGTTCTTGGCCCATTTGAGGATCGCCAGATAATGCGACTTGTATTTGTAGCCTTTGAGCGCCAGCCCTTCCGATAACGCGTTGATTTTGTCCTCATAGTCGGTAGGGAATTTTTGTTGTAGTTTGGTGTATTCCTCGTCGGTGAGTAATACGTTTTTGTGTTCGCCGTGCTTGTGTTTTTTCGGAGCCGTAGGCGTAGAATTAGATATTTCTTTATCTTCTTCTTTTTCTTTTTCTTCTTCTATATCTGTTGCGTGACACTCCGTGACAGTCACGTGACTGGTCACGTGACAGTCACGTGACATATCTCCAAGGGGTCTTTCCTTCTCCCTCTGCTTTTGTTTTCGGAGGCGATTTTGTTCGCGGATCGTTTCCAGCCCGTCTAAATTTTGATACTCACCCCAGCCAGCAATGGAAAAGAAACCGTCCTTTGCTACGATCATGTTCAGCTGATCCAGTACCTCGATACCGAGGATCACCGTGTTTTCTTCAAAACCTAGCTCGTCGGCTAGCATTTTTGTTGTGTACGGTATGTTTTCTGTTAAGAAGATCATACCGCCCGCGTTGCACCGTCCCGCCATAGTGAGGAGCATTATCCAAAGCAGTACGATATTGTTACCGTCGGGGAGTCTCCGTAAATGCTTTATTTTTCTGTTGTCAAACATATCCGTAGTAAGTTTGATCCACTTAACGTCCGCCACCGTTTGCCACCCCTCCCTCGATATATTCCTCTAGGCGCTGTTTTACCTCAAAGGCTTTGTATAGTTTCATAAAGTCGTCCAATTCCATTGTTACCAGCCACCCGCACCGATTTTTTCTGTGAAACACGGTAGGGAAGTCTCCGTTCTTCGCGTCCCGCTTGGCTTGGTCCATAGCGTTGTATAAATTCAACTGTTCCACCCTTTTACATTCAATATGAATGTTCGGGAGGCCCAGAACGTCGGCTTGTCCGTCCTTGCCGTTATACTGGACGCTACGCTTTGTATCGTAGCCGTATTCCTTTAATTTGTGGGCCAGCTCTAATTCACCAGCCTTTCCCTTTTGTCTGCTGTTAATAGGCATTACGCCCACCTCCTGTTAGAATGGTAAGTCCTGTTCGCTGGTCATTTCCTCAAACTGTGTCTCGTTCCCGCCGTAGGGTACGCTCGGCGCGCCGGTTTTCTTGCTGTCTACAAACTGCGCCTCGTCTGCGATTACCTCGGTAGCGTAGCGCTTGTTTCCGTTGCCGTCCGTCCAACTGCGGGTCTGGATCTCGCCTTTAATAAAAATCGCGCTACCTTTTTTGAAATACTTTGCGATAAATTCCGCGGTATTCCTCCACGCTACGACATTGATAAAGTCGGCTTGCTGTTCCTCGCCCTTGGAGTATCTTCTGTTCACCGCGATAGTAAATGTGGTTACTGCCACGCCGTTGGTGGTCTGTTTCAGTTCGGGATCTGCTGTCAGTCTGCCGATCAGCATTGTTACGTTCAAATTTGCCATTTTGTTTTCTCCTTTGTTATAAATAATTTTTTCCGAATATGGAGCGGAAGTCGTCCACGCTCCAGTTATAATGTTCCATTGCTTTCTGTTGCGCCTTTGCTTGTAGGCGTTTTCTTAATTTTGCGTTAAAATGTACGCCGTGTGGTGGCTCGTTGTGGTGGTTATGACATAGCCACACTTTGAGGCCGTACCGCTCGCTTAATTTCCTGTTGGGGTTGCCTCCAAATACGTGGTGGCACTCCAGCCAGATCGTACTACCGCAGATATAGCACTTTTTATCTGTTTGTATGATAGATTTAGCCATTGTCCCATAGGCTTTTTAGCTTTGCGATTTCCTCTGGCGTGCGGGTATCTATATCCAGATCCTTTGCCTCTTGCACGATACCGTCTATGAAAACAGCCATTTCCCGCTTGTCAAAGTCGCTACTGCCTTTGTATACCCTGTAATGCTTGAATAGGGTACCGTTGAGCGTGCTTTCTCCCGCCTCCTCGCAATACTTAACGTATTCGGTGATAGGGATATTAGCCTTGACGCTGATAAGCTCGCTCTGGCCGTATTCCTTTAGCATTTTGAAATATGCGTCCTCTTTGCTGATCCTCAAAACGTTACCGATCTCGGTTAATAGTTTCCAAGCGTAGGCGTTAGCATTAAGGGATCGCTTTTCGCGGTATTTGTCTATTTTTATTGATAGCCTGTCCGCGCCGTTTAGTTCATCGTAGCAGTTCATAGCCGACTGTTTTTGATTTACCGCCAGCGTTAAAAGAGCCTTTCCTGTTTTGTAGTCTATGTTTAGTTCTTTGATCGTTCCATGAAGATCGTACATATCAAGCGCCCTTCGGGAGGGTTACTTTTACAAAGCCAGCGCGTCCCGCCTTTTTCTTCTCGATATCGTGCCGGTACATTTCGTACAGCGCGGGGTTTTCTGCTTTGAATGTTTCGGCGTCAAACTCGGTAACGGTTTCCGTGGTGCTTTCCACCGCGTCTACTCGCGTGATCTTAATACCGCTGGGCGTTTCCCAAGTCTTAACGTTGTACTTGGTCATTGCCTCAAATAAAGCTTGTTTTACCTTCTTCTGCTCGGTCTCCAGCGCTTTATAATCAGCCATGCGTCGCTCGATCTCCACTACTTTTTTGGAGATAGCCACCAGTTCGTTTGGCTGGAAGTCCTGTTCGGATAAAAGCGGGTTATTTCTTAACCGCGCTAAATCGGCACGGAACCGCTCTATTTCGGCTTTTACCTCGTCTAGCGAGGATTTGTATACCTCGATATCGATATCAAACGTGGATAGCCTGTTCGCGTCAAAGGCGGGGTTAAAATCTTCGGGTCTGCTATATACCGCCAGCAGTCCTTTTTTTACTCCGTACAAGTCCATATAGAAAAGCAACTGCACCAAGTATTTTTTGTATTTGTCTACCGTGTCGTGAATATTTGAAGTAGTTTTGATTTCGAGAATAGCGTCGCCGTTAAAGCCGTCGCAGTTCCCGCGCAGATCGTCGATAATCGTTTGCGCTGGTGCGAAAGTCGTCGCGCGCTCGGTGTTGATATAATCGCGAATTTTGGGTTCCATAACGTCGCCGTACTCGGTGTATTTATTGCCCGCGAAGTCGCTCTGGATCAGTCCCGCCTTTTCCTGTAACAGTTCCCAGCGGGTCGTAAATGGGCTAATCCCCATAATAATCGGGATATCCGAGCCTCCGATATATTTGTCTCTGTCTATTGTTACGTCGATCATATTAGCCCTCCAACTCTGCCAACAGCGCTGTATAGGTTTCTGCTGTGGTTTCTTTATTCAGTCCCTTTTCGGTAGCGTAGGCGTTCTTATCAATTCCCAGCTCGTCAAGCTTTGCGATCAATAACTCGCGCGGGGTTTTCTGTTTGCCTTTAGCGGCGGGCTTTGCTTGCTCAAAAGTCGGCGCGTGACCACCTTCTTTTTTAGGCTCGCCTTCGAGATTGTCATATTTAGTACCGCCAGCCGACCAGTAAACGTTTGCACCGATACCTAAAGCCTTACAGGCTACTGATAAGGCGTCTGTTAATGCCATTTTGAAACATTCGTCATTTGTATACTTACCATTTCTCTCAACCGATACAAATTGGCTACCGCCTGTACCCTGTATAGCCTCACTCCATTCCCCTTTGACTTTTACAAACAAGTCGATATTTACAAACGCACACACTGTACCGTCCGCACCCTCGTGCAAATTCTTTTCCGTAATAATGTATTTCCAGCCAAAGCCGACAGGCCCGAAAAGTTCTGTCAGCACTTTTATACGCCACATAGGGTTAATATCTGTCATACCCTTAATACGTCCCGCCGTGATAGTTTTTTGTGCCTCTTTTGGCACCTCGGCGACTTTGTTGTAAATTGAAAGATTCTCATAATTTGAAATGTTACTCATATTTAGACCGCCTTTTCAATTAAATAGTACTTTACGAAATGTACGGGCTTTCCGTATCTGTTCTGCGCCCGCTGTGGCTCCGTTCTAAAATCGTAGCCCTTGGCTTTTAATTCCTTGATCCGCGTTGCTAATTGAGTAATACCCAGATCAGCGTAGGCTTGGAAAGACGTTATGCTACCAAAGTCAGCTAAATATTTGAGGATCAGTTCTTTTTGACTCATATTGCTGTATTCCTTTCATTTGTTCTTCTTCCTCGTCACCGTAATACAGTTTCTGTAATACGCGCTCCGCAGATCTCTTGATCTCTTCTAACTGGATTTTGTTGTCTATTTCCGCAATGTCGGGAAAATGTACCCGAACCGTTGCGTTTGGATATTCAAATACCTGGTTTTGCATATCATCACCTCGTTATGCTGTATGTTTTGATCGTTTGTCCCTATGCCCTTCGGGCTTGGTTATGTTTTGAAACGTTGGAGAAACGAAATATGCGCCATATTCTTTTTTGAGAACGCGTTTTTCGCAACTTGTGGGACTAAATTAAAGCTACACCAAGTAGCTCGTTTCTTTCTTCTGCTGTATTGAGTTTTAAAATCTCGCACAGTTTTAGGTATTCGTCCATATAAATACGGCGCTTGTTGTGTAGTTTCTGGTTGAACGTTACGACGTTGATATTCATTAGTTTCGCTACGTCGGGCTGTGTCAGTCCTAATAGGATCATGCGCGCCTTGACTTTTCTTGTGTTGATCATCGGATCACCTCCTTGTTATTTAGATAAAAGGTTAATAGTAGCTTTTAGCCTTGTGCGTTCGGTTTCCAGTTTTTCTTTCAGATCATATACCGTGTTTCCTAGATCGTCGTTTTCCGTTTCCAGTCGGTCGATCGCTCGATCCAGCCTTTCGCATTTGAAATTGTAATAAACCCAAATGCAGATCGTAACCGCCGTAAGGAAAAGCGTTATATAATAGAAAACGCCGTGGCAGAGACACATATTATTCCACCTCCTCGCTGAATTTGTCGAGCTTTTCAAGCATTTCAAACGTTACCCCAGCCTTTTCGAGTTCCTTTCCCATTTTCTCATAAGCCCGTAGAGTATATAAATACTTGCGTCGGCGGTATCGGATTTGTTCGTCCTTTCTCGCCAATTTTACGTGTTCGGAGTTTTTCAGCCTTTCGATCTCTTGCTCCACTTGCTCGTCGGATAACCAGTTTTTAGCCATTTGTCGTACCTCGTTCTTTCTTGTCGGTTTTTGTTGTAAATATTCGCGTTCTTGTTTACTGCACCACAATTATAGTAAACAAATTCGCAACTGTCAATAGTTTTTTCAATTTTTTTTTGTACTTTTTTTAAAAACCATTGATTTTAACCATTTTTAACGCTACAATGTGTGTTACATAGTAAACACTATGGCGACTGCGAAAGGAGGAATATGGAGGAATATTATGAATATGCAGGTGTTTGCCGAACGGCTGAAAGAAACGCGCAAAGAAAAAATGATCTCGTCCAAAGAGCTTGGAGAGGCGGTAGGTATCCACAAGGCTACTATACACCGATACGAAAAAGCGGATTTTAAGGGGATAAAGGAGTCGTTGTTAAACGCCATAGCAGATTACCTCAACGTAAACCCCGACTATTTAATCGGTGCAACGGATAACAAGCACACGGTTAAAGAGGCCGAGGATTTACTGGAAAATATTACAGACGGAGAAAAAATGCTCCTTGAATTATTTAGGAAAGTTCCTGTTGAGAGTCAGCAGATGGTGCTTGATATGATACGGATCGTTCTAAAACAGCACCAATAACAAGCACGGCGGTAAGCAAAGCCTGTTCTGGGTTTTCATTTTCGCGAATAAGGGTTAACAATTCTCTTTCGTTGCTTGTCATTTCGTTTTACTCCTTTTGAAAAAAATATGTAGAACACGTGTTTGTGAAATCTTAATATTCACGGGCACTAATTCAAATGGTATTTGTTGGGGTAATTGTAAAACATTGCCAACTGTTTTGGCAATACGCAAATTCGGTCAATTTATGACCGAATAAGAAAAAAGCCTATTTAGAAGGTGATAAAAATTTGTCAATTAAGGTACTAAAAAATGGTAAAAGACTACTTAAACTCCTTGAAAAACAAGGGGAATTTCACGGCTAAAGATATAGAAAAAATGAGCGGTATTCCTGTGGCGACCGTTCGCAAAGTTTTATCGGGTGAGACCGACGATCCCCGCTTTGATACGGTTGTAAAGCTCGTTTCTGCTATGGGAGGATCGCTAGACCACCTCGCAGAGAAGAAAGGTAAGAAGGAAATTGAGTCAAATTCGATCGTAACCCTAAAGGAAATATACGACGAACGGATCAAGGATATAAAGGATCATACGAGCTCGTTGAGCAGAGACAAGCAAATCTTGTCTACTGTTGCGGGTGTGCTGGTTGCTATTCTTTTGGCTTTGCTTATTTTCGATATATCAATAAGCCCCCAAGGCTGGGTTCGTTATAAAAATAATACTGACACAAACTGACATAGACGGTCACACAATAACAAAACGTGTCAAAATACAAAAAGGAGGTTTATATATGCCTAAATGTACTCTGTGTGGTAAATCTGGATTTTTTTTAAAAACTAATGTTGAGGGTATGTGTCCCGATTGTCAAACAAAAACTCTACAAGAATTAAGAGAGGCACTAACGCCAGAACAACAAGATATTTTTAAACTTAAAAATGAAATACAGCGTTTGAATGATGAGGTGTCTAGCCTAAATAACCGAATATCTACGCAAACAGCCTCGCTGAATGAAACAGAAACGGAGTTAGAAGAAAAGAAACAGCAACTAATAGAAACAAACGAAACTATTTTATTGCAGTCCTTTGGCCTTTACGAGCCTAAATATAGTTTTACTAGTTCGGAACAATACAAACAGCGTTTAGACAAAATACGAGCAGAGCAAAAGGAAAGCATAAAAAACAAGACTGCCGTTACTGGTCTTACAAACTGGACTGTCAACGGTAGTGCGTCGCAAGGGCGAACAATGGTAAACAATATGCAAAAGCTTTTATTAAGAGCTTTTAACAGCGAGTGCGACGAAATCATAGAAAAGGTTAAATATAGCAACTATGACTCTTCTGTAAAACGCATAAACTCCTCTATAAACGCTATTTCAAAGCTTGGTAAAATGATGGGTATTTCTATTTCTGGGGCGTATGGTAGATTAAAACTGGCAGAGTTAGATCTGGCTTTTGAATATCAGCAAAAAAAGCAACAGGAGAAAGAAGAACAAAAAGAATTAAAAGCGCAAATGCGCGAAGAGGCAAAACTGCAAAAAGAATTAGAAATGGAACGCAGAATTGTCGAAAAGCAACAAACCCACTACTATAACGCGCTTGAAAAAGTAAACAAGCAATTACTCGAACAGCCGGACAATATTGAGCTATTAGAGAGGAAGAGAACGCTTGAAGAAAACCTATCACAAACCGAGCAAGCACTAAAAAATCTCGATTATCGAGAGGCAAATAAAAAAGCGGGATATGTATATATAATCTCTAATATTGGCGCTTTTGGTGAGAACGTCTACAAAATTGGCATGACACGCCGTCTTGATCCACAAGAAAGAATTGACGAATTGGGCGATGCCTCGGTTCCGTTTAAGTTTGACGTACACGCTATGATTTTTTCAGAGGACGCTCCAGCGCTTGAAAACGCGTTGCACCACGCTTTCGAGAATAAAAGATTAAATAAAGTGAACGCACGCAAAGAGTTTTTTAACGTTACACTTGACGAGATAAAAGAAGTTATAAAGGCTAATTACGATAAAACAGCAGAATTTATAGAAATTGCAGAGGCAGAGCAATATAGAATTTCTTTAAAATTAAACTGACAGGTTTTAATAAAAGAGGAAAGGGCGTGTTAAAATGTTTACCTATCACGGTGTAACATTTACAGCAAACGAAATATTAAAGTATTCCAGAAAATCACGCTCCGACGATCCGCTACTTACGGTCGAGGAAGTCCTGGAAAAGCACGAAAAAATATTGAACGAATGGTGCGAGCGTAATCTGGGTGAATTGATCCCAGAATGTAACTCCTTCCAAGAGATCGGATCGGGTGAAACGATAGATGCGAGACCCGCCTTTCAAAATATACTCCGTTTGATCGAAAACTCAAAGTACAGGGCCATTTTTACGGTGGACGTGCAAAGACTTTCCCGCGGCGATTTGGAAGACGCTGGTAGGATAATGAAACTCCTGCGCTATACAAACACCTTTGTTATTACTCCAGACATGGTATTTGATCTTTCCGACGAATACGACAGAGACCGTTTCAAGAGGGAATTAGACCGAGGAAACGATTACCTAGAATATTATAAGAAGATAAACTGGCGCGGAAGGTTGGAAAGCGTAAGGGCAGGTTATTTCATCGGATCGGTTGCGCCTTACGGCTACGATAAAGGCTGGCTAAAAGAAGGCAGAAAAAAACGCCCCACACTCAAAATAAATGAATGTGAGGCAGAGGCGGTACGCCTTATATTTCATCTGTACGTAAATGAAGATATGGGTATGACAAATATAGCGCACCAATTAAACGGGCTGGGATATAAAACCCGTAAGGGTGCGCTTTGGTCAACGGCGTCAATTAAAGATATTCTTGCCAATGTGCATTATATCGGTAAAATAAAATGGAATTGGAGAAAGACCGTTAACATAGTGGCTGACGGTGAAATTTTCAAGACTAGACGGAAAAGCAAAGATTTTTATATTTTTGACGGAAAGCACCCCGCTATTATTGACGAGGAATTGTTCAACAGAGCGCAAGCCAAACAGGGAAGAAGTGCGCGTGTGAAAACTGGCGCAAAACTACGTAACCCTTTCGCGGGCCTTGTATATTGTCAATGCGGTAAATCTATGATTTACCGCGCATACACAGACACCGAGGGAAAAGAGCGCAGTGCTCCGCGTTTGCTTTGCACCGATCAAATGTACTGCCACACGCAGTCGGTAACGTATGACGAGATATTGAGTAAGGTTATTGACGTTCTAAAGGCTTGTATCGCCGACTATGAAATAAAGATCAAGAACGACAGAAAAAACACCCAGATAAACAAAAATAACCAGATCGCCCACCTTGAAAAAAGACTGGACGAGCTAAATAAAAAGGAATTGAGCCTCTGGGAAAAGTACAGCGAGGAGGCAATGCCTAAAGCGGTATTTGATAAACTCAACGAAAAACTACTGTCTGAAAAGGATAGTGCAATAAAAGCGCTGGAAATGATACAGGGGCAGACATACACGGTAGACGACTACAAAGAACATATGGTAAAATTCACTGACGCGCTGGACGCCTTGGAAAACCCGAACGTACCCGCCGAGGCCAAGAACAGACTGCTGAAAGCCTGTATTGAAAAGATCGTATATAAAAGGGAAAAAGGAAACCGCTGGAAAGCGACCGAGTTTGAGCTTGATATCACGTTAAAGGTAAAGCCGATCTAATTTTTTGTCTTTGACGTATATCATTGAGGTACGGAAGAATCTGCCCATATGGAAGTAATCGGGCAAAGTTAGGCAGGGGCACAAGGACTGGACATTGGAACCGGGCTTTTGAGGCGAGAAGCCCTAGGGCGAAAAATCCTTTGTTTACTGGGTTTCTTGGGCTTTGGATGGCTCGCGCCACAAATTTTGCCACAATACTGTAGATAAAATGGGAACAAATAGGAAAGTTCTTTTACTCATTTTTAAACAATGCCATATTTAGTTTGTAATGCCTCTTTATCTCTGTTGTATTCATTAGTAAGATTGGTTATGGTAGTGCTATAAAGAGTAATATTTGATTGATTACTTTGAATCAACGCGGTATTCGTTGTTATAGTATTATTCAACTGATTTCTTTTACTGTTATATTCTTGAGTCCAAGCATTTTTTGCCGCTTGAGTTGCTGCAGCGGTACTTCCATATGCTTTCCAGTTGTTAATGTATTGTTGTAAATACCATTGAGGACACTCGGGAGAAAGTGTTAGTAGTTGTGATTGGGCATTCTTGATTGCCTTTTGCAATTCCTCGATGTCTTTATAACATTCATCAATTTTAACTTGTAAGGTTGCCACGTTGGAATTATACTCCGATGTTAATGCAGCCAACTCGTTTTGATATGCCGTATAGTTGGGGTTAGTCTTACCACAACCTGTGCAAACATAGTTTTTATATGTGCAAGTATGTTCAGTTGGGGTGTTGCCGCCCGAAGGTGTGTTACCACCCGAAGGAGTATTATCACCTGACGAAGTTCCGTTTTCTGTAATAGTTCCTTTTGCTTTTACAAAAATATGAGCATTAATTTTTATACT
>JAZNRO010000050.1:0-20526 GCA_045590715.1 Eubacteriales bacterium
CTTTTCACCACAGTTCCCGGCCAGATCCTGGTGCCTGCCGCAAGCTACGTGCAAGACCTCGTCATCGGTCAGTACACCGTTACCCCCGGCACTGCAACCCTTACCGTTACCGGCACCATCTAAAAAAAATAAAGCAGGGCAATTTGCCCTGCTTTTATTTTTTAAATTACTAATATTATATTGATATAATTGAAAATTTCACTTATAATTAAAATAAAGAACTTTATATGAAAATACAATCAATTATTTGGTATTTCTATGAAAAAAAGATTTTTTTATAACGACATTTACAATTTAAATATTTCCTTAATCAGCAACATACTAAAAAAAGAAAACATCTCCCCCTCTGATGCTTGGAATGAATTTTACAAATTATACATTGATCCAGACAACTATCCACTTTATCCAGAACATCCGATGTACAAAAGATACATAAATATTGACTGTACAGCAGATGGATTGCTTTCTATCAAACGCATATATCAACACGAGGGTTTTAATGAATCGTTTCTTAATTCCTATAAACTATATCGAAATTTTCCTATCATCTTTTTTCCACCAGAAAGAAATGGCATCAATATGTCCAGATATGCAATTTTTGGAGACAGAATAGATCATACTCTATTTGATTTAAAAAATTATTTTTCTAACGATCAAAACAAAAAGAATTCTTGTAAGCTATACAAAGCGTTTAACCGTCCAAAAACAAATGCCTGGTTAAATGATGAAATTAAAAACTTTGAAAATTATATAGATTGGTTAGGAATAAAAGGTATTTTCACAGACCAAAACTATGAAATATACGATCTTGAATGTAATAATCAAGATTTAATTAAAAGTTATGCAAATACATACAGTAAAGTTTGGACCGAACAATATTACAAAAACATAAAGAAAAAGATCAATCTTTTTAAAAAAACGAATGAGTAAAAACATTAGGCAAGCAAAAAAAGCAGGGCAATTTGCCCTGCTTTTATTTTTTATTCAGATCTTTAATAGACGGGTTATCGATAAGGTCTCCTTCTTCGGAAAAACGGGAGCCGTGGCAAGGGCAATCCCAACTATGCTCGGCTCTGTTATATTTCAGTGCACAGCCAAGGTGCGGGCAACGGGGCGCCGTGGGAGTAAGAAGGCCCACGGCAGATTCCAGGGCGTTTAAGGCAAGCTGGGGGTAAAGGATACTGCGAGAAGGAGAATAAACGGGTGCGTAGTCGTTTGCTCTTCCCTGCACCAGATCGCTTAAAATGATGGCGGACACCATAGAATTTGTCATGCCCCATTTATTAAAGCCCGTAGCCACGAAAAGATTTGGCGTTTGGGGAGAATAGGGGCCGATATAAGGCACTTCATCCAGGCTCATACAGTCCTGGGTAGCCCAGCGATAGGAGATCTTGGCCTCCGGGAAAAATCGCCCGGATACATTTTCCAGTTCTCTGAAATTGCCCCCGTTTTTCCCGGTACGGTGATCTCCGCCGCCGATGAAGAGAAGATCCTTATAATTGCGGAAAGAAAGGCCGGTCTTCTTTTCATCTACATACATCCCATCAAGATTTTCCGCACCGGAAAGGGCCAGGACGTAAGAGCGGTGCTGATAAAGCTTTAAAAAGTAAGCGCCAAATTTATTTAAAATGGGAAAATGGGTGGCCACAATGGCCTTTTGAAAACGGATCTCTCCCCGATCGGTGATGGCACTGCGGGGATTTATCTTTATTACCCTGGTATTTTCAACGATAGGCAGATCCTTTGCCAGGGCAGAAAGGAATTTCAGCGGGTGGAACTGGGCCTGGTTTTTTACTCTCACGGCACCGGCGACGGAAAAAGGAAGTCTGGGAGCCAAAGAAAACTCTCCCCTTTCCCCCAGGTGATGCAGGGCCAGAAGCTCCTTTTCGATCTTTTCCCGATCGTTTAAGGAATAAACGAAAGAATCCATTATTTCGTAATCGCAAGGGATCTTTCCGCAAATTCGCTGAAGCTCCGTCATGGCTTTTTTCTGGGAATCCAGGTACAAATACGCCTTTTCGATACCGAAACGGCGGATCAGTTTATCGTAAATCAGACCATGCTGAAGGGTGATTTTTGCGGTGGTATTTTTGGTTATACCTCTGCCAATTTCCGAGGCCTCCACCACAAGGCAGTCTACCCCCATATTTTTCAGTAGGTACGCACACAGAAGACCGCTCATTCCCCCGCCGATAATGAGAACGTCCGTCTTTTTATTTCCGTCTAACCTTTGAAATTTTGGCATTTGACTACTTTTCAGCCATACAGATTCCATCTTATCACATCCTTACAAGGGTATTTTTGCCTTTTCCCCGGATTCTTATTCGGATAAAGCCATCAAAATCCCCTTCATTTTCCATACAAATAAGGAAAGATTTTGTATGTCGGGTCTTGTTTTTTTCGTTTTCGTATACTATAATAATTCTGTATAATCGGAATTTTATTACCCTACCGGACAGAAAGAGAGAAATCCATGATACTTGCCGATACCACAAGACTTTTTTCCCTTTTAAATGAAAGCGGAAAACGCTATGATCTGGACAAGATCACCCGCGCTTATGAATATGCAAAGGAATGCCACGACGGACAGTTCAGAAAGTCCGGCGAGGAATACATTTGCCATCCTTTATCGGTGGCGGAAATTTGCGCGGAATTAAATCTCGATACCGACGCCATTTGCGCCGCTCTCCTTCACGACGTGGTAGAAGACTGTCCGGGTAAGAATCTGGAAGGCATTGAAAAGGATTTCGGCAGTGACGTAAAAATTCTGGTAGACGGTCTGACAAAACTTGTTGCCATTCCTTTTGAAGACAAGGAAGAAGAGCACATTGAAAACTTAAGAAAAATGTTCCTTGCCATGAGCCGGGACATTCGCGTAATTCTCATTAAGCTCTGCGACCGCCTTCACAATATGCGCACCCTCTCCTCTCACCGGGAAGAAAAACAGCGTCTCATCGCCCTTGAGACCATGCACGTTTACGCGCCTTTAGCTCACCGTCTTGGTATCCAAAGAATCAAGCAGGAACTGGAAAGCCTTGCACTCCAGTATCTTGATCCCATCGGCTACGAAGAGATCCGGGGATGGGTGGAAACCAAATACGGAGAAAACCGAGACTTTATTGAAAACATCAAAAAAGAGATCGGTGAAAAGCTGACGGAACAAGGAATTGAATTTTCCATCAAAGGCAGAGTAAAGAGCAACTACTCCATTTATCGGAAAATGTATCGCACCAGCCGTACCTTTGACCAGATCTACGACTTTTACGCCGTCCGTATCATTGTGGATACGGAGCTTGCCTGCTACACGGCCTTAGGTATCATTCACGAAATGTATCACTCCATGCCCGGCAGATTCAAAGACTATATCTCTACCCCAAAGCCCAACAACTACCGTTCGCTCCATACCACCGTTATCGGCAGAGCGGGCGTACCTTTTGAGGTACAGATCCGTACTACCGAAATGCACCAGATCGCAGAATACGGTATCGCCGCTCACTGGAAGTATAAGAGCGGACAGAAGAGTGAAGAGGGCATCAATAAGAAACTGGAATGGATCTCTATGCTCCTGGAGAGCGAACAGAAATCCATGGACTCCGAGGAGTACCTGACTCCGCTGAAGATCGATATGTTCGAAGACGAGATCTTCGTCTTCACCCCCAAGGGAGACGTAGTGACCCTGCCCACCGGTTCTTGCGGAATCGACTTTGCTTACGCCATTCATTCCGGCGTTGGCAACAAGATGGTAGGAATTAAGATCAACGGTGCCATTGCGCCCATTACCACCGTGCTTCAGACCGGCCAGATCGTAGAAGTTCTCACTTCTTCTTCCTCCAAAGGCCCCAGCCGTGACTGGCTGAAGGTGGTAAAGAGCGGAGAAGCAAAGAACAAGATCCGTAACTGGTACAAGAAAGAAAAGCGGGACGAAAATATTCAGATCGGCAGATCCGAGATCAACAAGGAATTTGATAAGATCCGCTCTGATCTTGACGAAGCGGAAAAGGACCGCATCATTTTATCCATTGTAAAACGCCACGGTCTGGAAACCCCGGACGACCTTTACAACTCCATCGGTTACGGCGGCATCGCCCTTTCCAAGATCCACGTAAAGATCAAGGACGAGATCGACCGTACCCATACGGAAAAAACGCCCGTTACCCTGGAAGTCACCCAGACCCAGGCCAACCGGGACGAACAGAGAAAATCCAAGAGCGGTGTTATCATCGAGGGCCTGGAAAACTGCAAGGTGAAATTTGCCAAATGCTGTTCTCCCCTGCCCGGCGATGAGATCATCGGTTATATCACCCGCGGCTACGGTGTTTCCGTGCACAAATACTCTTGCCCCCACGCAAAAGAAGGACTTTCCGGAAACGAATGCGACCGCTGGGTCAATGCCAGCTGGGCCCAGAATGCAGGGGATGAAAAGACCTCCTATAACGCCACCCTTCTTCTTCTGGTAGAAGATAATATCGGTGTTATGGCCACCATCTCCACCACCCTTGCCGAAATGAAGATTCCCATTACCGCCATCAATACCCAGGCCGGCGCAAACAACACCAGCCTTTTGACCATCACCATCAGCATTCGCGGCAGAGAGCATCTGAATGCCATCATTGACCGGCTGAAAAAGAAGAAAGAGATCCTGCAGATCCAGATCGGAGGCGCAAAATGAGAGCGGTACTGCAAATTACGGAAAAATCAAGACTTCTCTGCGACGGCAAAGTCATCTCCGATTGCGGAAAAGGTCTCTGCATTCTCCTGGGCCTGAAAGACGGTGACACGGAAAAAGAAGCAGACAAAGTCATTGACAAGATCCTGAAAATGCGCATTTTCCCCGACGATCAGGGAAAACTGAATCTTTCCTGCCTCAAAGTAGGAGCGGATATCCTGGTAGTATCTAATTTCACCCTTTACGCCAATCTTTCTTCCCGCAGACCGGATTTCCTCCAGAGTATGAAATATCAGCCTGCCGGCGAGCTTTACGCTTACTTTCTGGACGCTATGCAGAAGGCCGCCGATCAGCTTCGGGAAGAAAACGACCCCGCCGTGAGGGTATTTCCCGGTGTATTCGGCGGTGATATGAAGGTAGAGATCGTAAACGACGGCCCCTGCACCATCATCGTAGATACGGACGCGATGTAATGGAGATAAAAGGAGGCAGTGAAGCGATCCGCCTTCACATCTATCATTTGTTATCTCTCTTCTTTCACGAAAAGGCAGAGGATTTTGCCGTTTCTTTCCGGGAAGAAGAAAATCATATCTTGCTTCGTCTGACAAAGGGAGAAAAAAGCGAAGAAGCGAAAGAAAAAGAAGATCTTTTCCTTCACAAGACCCATGCGAGAGCGGAAAAAGCCGCTCTGGGCAAAGCCTTTTTCAAGGCCAGTCGCGCCTTTACCGACTACACTCCCCCTTACGGTCTTCTATTTGGGGTTCGTCCCGTAAAAGTGCCTTTATTCTACCGGAATGAAGGCAAGACCGAAGAAGAAACCAAAAACATTCTGGAAAAAGAATTTTTCGTTTCTCCGAAGAAGGCAGATCTTTTGATGCATCTTTGCCGGACGGAAATGGGCTTTGAAAAGAGTATTTCCTCTAGCGAAGCGATGCTGTATCTTTCCATTCCCTTCTGCCCCAGCCGGTGCAATTACTGTTCCTTTATTTCCTCTGCGGCGCCAAGGCACCTATCTCTCATTCCTGATTACGTTTTACAAATGAAGAAAGAGCTGATCCTTACCGCCCGTCTTTTAAAGGAAAAGGGACGGAAGATTTCCGCGGTTTATATGGGCGGCGGTACGCCGGGAATTTTGACCCCGGAACAAATGAATCTTCTTTTGGAAACGGTAAATGAGGAATTTGATAAAAGTTTGCTGCGGGAATTTACCGTAGAAATAGGAAGACCCGATACCGTTACCAAAGAAAAGCTTTCCGTTTTGAAAGAAAACGGAATAAGTCGCATCAGCATCAACCCCCAGACCACAAAAGACAAGACCCTAAATCTGATCGGAAGAAACCACAGCGCAAAGGATTTTTTTGACGCTTTTCATTTAGCAAAAGAATTTTCCTTTGCTTCCATCAACTGCGACCTCATTGCGGGACTTGATAAAGAAGAGCCGGAAGATTTTCTGTGTTCCTTAAACCAAGTACTGGCCCTTGGGCCCCAGGAAGTAACCCTCCACGCCCTTTGTAAAAAGCGCTCGGCGGGAAATCAGGAGTCCCCCTCTTTTACCACCGCTTGGCAGGACGCTATGAGCCTGGCCCACAAAACCTGTATAAATTCCGGCCTTGACCCATATTATTTATACAGGCAAAAAAATGCAGTGTCGGATCTGGAGAATACCGGTTTTGCAAAAAGAGGGTCCATCGGGGTATATAACCTAGCTATGATGGAAGATCTGTGCGATATTTTTGCCGTGGGAGCCGGAGGCATCGGAAAGATCCTTCCCAAAAAGGAAGGCGAAAAAATAAAGCGATTTGCCGGTTTCAAATACCCATTCGAATATCTTTCCAGCCCCGAAAAAATAAAGGAAAGACTTTCCGAAATGGAAGAACTTCTTTAAAGGAGCAATATTCTTGAACGAAATAATGCGATTTCCCAAAACCGGAATAATTTTCCCGGAAGAGGTCATCACCCTGGAAGAAAACAGATATAAAGAACAAATTAAAATTTGTTCGGAAGAGATCCTCTTGCGAAACACCCTTTTCGTTTTCCTGGCCGGCCCCAGTTGCAGTGGTAAGACCACCACGGCGCTCTGCCTAGAAAAGGCACTGAAAGAAAAGGGGAAAAGAGTATTTTCTTGCTCTACGGACGACTTTTTCTTTGAGCAGTCCCGCGCCCCTCTCAATGAGGACGGTACGCCCAATTACGACGCCTTTTGCCACACGGATTCAGATCTGATCATTTCCGTTTTACATTCTTTTAAAAAAGGTGAAAAAACCAGGATCCCGAGCTTTGACTTTGTCCTTGGGGACCGATGCGGATACAAAGAAATTGATCCGAAAAATTACGATATCTTTCTGCTGGAAGGTATCCACGCCCTGAACGATAAGATCTTCTCTTGTGTAGAAGAAGCGTCTTCTCTCGGCATTTATCTGGACGTAACGAAAGCCATCTCCAATGAAGGAAAAGAAAAATATCTTTTGCCGGAAGACGTCCGTTTTTGTCGCAGACTGATCCGCGATTACAAGCATCGAAACGCCTCGGTAGACCTTACCTGGCGGCTATGGAAAAACGTAAGAAGAGCGGAATCGGAGATTCTGCATCCCTTTAAGAAAAATGCTTTCCAGATCATTTCCACCAGCTTTTCCTATGAGATCCCGGTGGAAAAGGCGGAAGTTATTCCCCTTTTGGAAAGCGTAACGAAAGAACATTCTCTGTTCCCGGAGGCCACAAGGCTTCTTTCTGTTTTAAGAGAATTTCCCTCTCTTTCAGAAAAACTGGTACCCACCGATTCGGTACTGCGGGAATTTATTGATTAAGGAGATACCATGTCACAAAAAAAACAAGGCTTTGTATTCGGCGCTCTCATTTTGATGCTTTCTAACATCATTGTAAAGGTAGTAGGTGCCCTATTTAAGATCCCCCTGGCCAACGTGATCGGCGACCAGGCAATGGGATATTTCAGTTCCGCCTACGCCATTTACTCCATGTGTTTTCTGATCTCTACTGCGGGACTACCGGTGGCCATTTCCCGTATGATCGCCTCCGCCAGAGCCAGAAACAACGTAAAAGAGTCCGATCGGATCTACAAGGTCAGCCTTTTCCTCTTTATTCTCATCGGTCTTTTGGGAAGTAGTATTTTATTCTTCGGCGCCGGTAAATTTGCCGAGCTTTCGAAAACCCCGGGGCTTGTGATCTGTATTCAGACCATCTCCCCCATTATGTTCTTTATCTGCCTGGTATCCTGCTTCAGAGGATATTTCCAGGGACACCAGAATATGGTACCTACCGCAATTTCCCAGGTGATCGAGGTGATGAGCAATCTCATTCTCGGTCTTTCCGCCGGTATTTTTGCAAGTAAAAACGGCTACTCCGCTCCCGTCATCGCCTCCTTTGCTCTGGGCGGCATTACCCTGGGTGTGGTACTTTCCGCTTTCTATATGGCCTTTGCCAAATCCGTTGCCAAAAAAGATCGGGAAACGGGTCTTTGTGATAAGGTGCGCAGTAAAAGAGAACTGGCAAAAGAACTTGTTGCCATTGCCATTCCCATTACCATCTCCTCCAGTATTATGAGTCTTACCAGCGTCATCGACTCCATTATGGCGGTAGGAAGACTTTCCGATACGGGCGTAGGGGTCAATTACTTCCCGGTAGAAAAGGCTTCGGAAGTTGCCATTTCTCTGTACGGTGCTTATCAGGCAAAGGCAGTTACCTTCTTTAATCTGCCCACCACCATCATTACCCCTTTTGCCATCAGTATCATTCCCGCCATCAGCGGATTTGACGCCGGAAAAGACAAAGCGAGCATCCAAAAGACCATCGACTTTACCTTCCGTATCGTTTCCGTTATTTGTCTTCCTTGCGCCTTTGGTCTTGGGGTAATGGCAAAGCCCATTATCTCTCTTCTGTTCCAGTCAAGCCCCATTTTCAAAAACGCACTGGGTCACGTTTTTTATTCCAACGACGTGGCCGCTCCCATGCTTTCCATTCTTGCCCCGGCCATTGTATTTTCCGGACTCATTACCGTCAGTGCCGCCGTTCTTCAGGCTTCCGGCCACGAAAGAAAGAGCATCGTTTCCACCTGCTGCGGCGTTGCCATGAAAGCGCTGGCTGTTTGGCTACTGGTTGGCATTCCCTTTATCGGACATTACGGCATCGCTCTTTCCACCCTGCTTTGTTACCTTGTGATGTTCTGCTTTAATATGTTCTTCTTATCCCATTACTTAGATTACCATTTAAGCATTCGCAAAATTTTACTGAAGCCTTTCCTCTCCGCCCTTCTTTGCGGAATTACTGCAGGCGTCTCCTACTTTGCACTATGTCTTATTCTGCCCGATTCCCTTTCTGTCATCTGTGCCATCGGTCTTGCGGCGCTGGTTTACGTCTTTGCCCTATTCCGTATGAAGGGACTGAGCGAAGAAGATATTTTAATGCTTCCCAAGGGCGAAACCATTTTAAAAATACTGAAAAAAGTCCGTCTTTTTAAAGCCTAAAAAAGAAACTCCGAAACAAAACTGTTTCGGAGTTTTTTTCTTTCATTTAAGACTCTTTAAAAGACGTTTGGATAAGGGGAAAGCCAGGATGCAAAAGATCCCGTTTCCCATGGCGTGGACTACGTCCCAGGGAAATCCTGCTGCGATCCAGAGAAGGGTCTGCTTAAAGTTAAGCCCAAAGAGCAGTGCCTGGGCCGGCGCGTAAAGGGTACCGAACAAAAGGCCAAACAGTGCCCCCACAGCCGGATACAGCACCATTTTCCATTTATCGGAAAGACTTTCCGGTACCAGCATCACAAGAAGCCAAAGAACGGCCCAAAGATACAGATAGGGGATCCAGGCAAGTCCAAAGCCCCAGCGTACCCCAATCAAAAAGACGTACAGATAAATGGGAATAAGCGCCTTTTTGCGAAAAAGAAGGGTAAATAATATGACAAACATTCCGGACAGGTGAATGTTTGGAAGGCCTTCCATTGCCACCTGGGCGCCGAACATCAGAGCACCCAGCATAGCAAAAAGTGTCATTTCTTTTAAGGAAAGCCTCTTCTTTTTTTCCTTATTTTGCAAGAACAAGCTCAAATTCTTCTCCACCGGAAACGGTAACACCGCTGACACCGGTCATCTGTGCTTCTCCGTCAATGCAGAAGGACCAATAGGTTTGATTGATATCGTAATCCGCAAGCATACCATCTACCTTTTTGATATAAAGGCCGTATGCCCCCTCTTCTCCTTCTACGATTCCTGCTTCAAGAAGCGCTTTGCCAAGGTTTTCTTCATCGGTTTTTACCGTAAAGGTAAGGGAATTTCCCTCGGCTACCACTTTCAGATCAAATTCCTTTTTTCCCTCCCCCAGCACCTTTGCAGTGCGGTAGGTAGCATCCTTCCAGATGCCTTCTGCCGGGATCTGGTTTTCCGTAGTAACAGTTTCCTTTTCCAGGGTGTTTTTCGGCTCTTCTACTTCTTTTCCCCCGCAAGAACAGAGGGCAAGGCATAAAACCAAAATAAGCAAGGCCGAAATGATTCTCGTTTTTTTCATTTTTTAAAATTCCTTTCGTGTTTTTACACATAAAAGGATAAAACAAAAAAGCCCTCCCCCGGGGAAGGCGAAAAAGGATACCCTGCCGTATCCAAAAGCTGCCTCTCCCCCTTTGCCCGAGAGATTTTTTGCACCGGATGGTCCGATCAGCATTCCGACTTATGAATAAATCAATTACGGTAATGGCGGTTGCTACGGATTTTCACCGTGATTTCCTGATCCCCGAAGAAAAATTCTCCGACAAAGACAAAAATCTATGAACCATCTATATTCTTTTATGCCCTAAAATTTTACCACACTTTTTTCCAAAAAGCAATATAAAAACCCCGAACCGTTTTTTTCTTTTTTCTCACGGTTCGGGGTCAGATCTGGTCCTTTGTGTTCATGGGACCGTACCTCCTGAATTTCTTATCTATATGAATTTTTGATTTTTCTGATCTCTACTCTTCTCTTCGATTTCTTTTTCCTTCCATTTAAGGTGTGCCGCATGGCGGCGGGATCATTTAAAAGATGAGATCAAATCCGATTACTCCGATACATTCGGGTAAGATGAAACCTGTATTTGGGACTGTACCTCCTGGTTTAACTTTTTCGTTACTCCAAAAACTTTGGGTCACTGAAAACTAGAATTTAGGACTGTACCTCCTGGGTTTACTAACTTTTGTTACTCCAAAAACCTTGGGTCACTCAAAACTTGTATTTTGGACCGTACCTCCCGGGTTTATTTGTCCTTGTGAAAGATTACTCCAATTCCTTTGGGTCACGTTACACTTTCCTTGGGACCGTACCTCCTGTACATCTAATCGGTTTATACCTTTCATTCCTCCAAAACACTTGGGTCACTGTATTTCGATCTTGGGACTGTACCTCCTTTTTCAGACTCCAGAAGAGGTTCTTCCCTCTTCTTTTATTTTCTTACTTCTTCCTTGCACCTATATAGTACCATATGTGAACTTCTTTGTAAATTCACAAAATAGCCAAATATTTTTGTGAATTTTTATTAAAATTAACACTTGACGAAAGACCTTCTTTTTTTATATAATAGTAGTGTTGAGGGCCTTATGGGGCCTCTCTTTTTATATTCCGAAAGAAATCCTAAGATATGCGTAGAAGAAAGTAAGGACGGCGGCAAATAACAGCGCTACCAGAAAAAGCAGACAATAGGTAGAAAGGAATCTTAAATTGATCCTGCCGCAAAAATAACCGGAGCGGAAAAGAGAACCGCCGAACTGCTTCATTTTCCCTTCTTTTTTCTTTTCTTCCGAAGGAGAGTAGATATGAAGAGCGGCCGTGGTGCAAAAAGTGGAATAGCCTAAAAAGAGCCAGGCGGAAGATAAAATATATAAGACCGTAAGGAAAAAGAGGATAACGCCACCCTTTTCTCCTATGCCGCCGTAAGAAGAAGCCATGCAAAAACCGGAAAGCACCCCTCTGGAAAAAGAAAAGAAAAAGCCGAAAAAGGGTGCGTAAAGAGTAAGGCCGAAAAAGAAGATCAAAAGATACAAAATCCCCTCGGCGCACAGAAGGGGCAGAAAAAACTCAGAAAGAGTGATCTTCCCGGGAAAGAGATGAAAGCCGGCGGAGCCGTAAAGAAGGATCTCAAAAATCAGGCCGCCGAAAAACAAAATGGCAGAAAAGAGGAAAAAGATCCGGTAGCGCTGAAACTTTTGACGATACTTTTCCGAGTGATAGCGTTTGATCATACATTTCCCTCCTTTCTCCCCATTCTATGAAAAAAACAAAAGAAAAAGACCCCCGGGTCTTTTTCTTTTTTCTCGGTTGCAAAAAGAGAAAATTCAAGATATAATAAGATATATCCTAATTTTTATTCCTTTTTAATATGAAATCTTAAGTCAAGGTGAAATATATGAAAAACAGCGTAGATCTTTCTTCGGTACTGAAAAATAAAGGAAAACTGTTCTTTTTAGGCATTGGCGGTGTCAGTATGTCCGCTCTGGCACTGACGGCAAAATCCTTTGGCTGCTCTGTGAGCGGTCACGATTCTGCCGTCAATCAGACTACAAAGCTTTTAGAAGACGCCGGCATCCCCGTATACTCTGCTTTTGATAAAAGCCATTACGAGGGCGTGGATCTTGTCGTCTACACCGGCGCCGTAAAGGAAGATGACATTGTCTTCTCCTATCCGAAAAATTTAGGTCTTCCCTTCGTATCCCGCTCCGTATTTTTGGGATATTTAATGAAGCAAAGTAAAAACCCCATCGGCGTATCCGGTACCCACGGAAAAAGCTCCACCACCGGTATGATCTCTTCTATTTTCTCCAAAGAAGAAAACCGGGATCACACGGTTATGGCGGGGGCAGTCCTTCCGGAACTGGACGGCACCTACCGTCTTGGAAAGGATGAGGACTTTATCTTTGAAGCCTGCGAATATCAAAATTCCTTCCTGGACTTTTTCCCTCATATCGCAGTGATCTTAAACGTGGAACACGACCACGCAGACTTTTTCCCCACCCTGGAAGACGTGATCGAATCTTTTGTGAAATTCAGCAATATCGCAAAAGAAGGCTATGCGGTCATAAACCTGGATAACGAAGGCGCGGTAGAGGTAGGAAAAAGAAGCGAAAGCACCTGCTTTTATTTTTCCAAGAAGCAAAAAGCCGACCTTTGGTGCGAGAACCTTCAGGAGAATAAAGGTTTCTATTCCTTTGATATTATGACAAAGAAGGGTCTTTTCACCTCCGTTACCCTTTCCGTTCCCGGAGAGCACAACGTGGAAAACGCCCTGGCCGCCGCTTCGGCCGCTTATCTTTCCGGCGTTAGTCCCAAGGCTATTAAGGAAGGTCTGGAAGCCTTCGGTGGCGTTCGCCGCCGCTTTGAGTACCGGGGCATGTGCAATGGTTTTAAGGTATTTGACGACTACGCCCATCACCCGGACGAGATCCGCGCCACTCTGACCAGCGCAAAAAAACTGGGCTATGAAAATACCTTCGTTGTATTCCAGTCCCACACCTTTACCAGAACCCAGGCTTACTGGCAGGATTTTGTTTCCGCTCTTTCTATTGCGGATAAAGTTATCATCGCAGACATTTACCCCGCAAGAGAAAAACCCCTTCCCGGCATCACAGCGGAAAATATGGCAAAGGAAAACGAAAAATTTTCTTACCTCGGGGATTTTGATGCCATTGCAAAGCATCTTTTATCCCTTCATGAAAAAGGTCTTCTTCTCATTATGGGAGCAGGTACCATCGTAGATCTGACCGACCTTATTTTAACGGACAAATGAAAGATAGTATTTTTCCTATCTTTATCGTTTTTCTCGTTGTGGATACCCTGGCTCCTCTTTCCCTGCTGATCTATAAAATTCTAAAAGAATTTCGCAGACACAACATCCGCCACTTTGGTGACTGGGCGGAGGCAGTGGTAGCCGGAACCATCAGGGAAGAATTTCCCGGCAGTATCCTTTTAAACAATATCTTTTTAAAAACGCCTCACGGCTCTACCCAGCTGGATCATATCCTTCTTTGCAAATGGGGCATTTTCGTTATTGAAACCAAAAGCCACAACGGAAAGATCAATATCGGTAAAAAAGAGTGGGTCCAGATCTACGGGGATAAGGTGGTGCATTTTCACTCTCCCCTTCTGCAAAATCAGATCCACGTAAAAGCCTTGGAGCAGACTTTAAAAAAGCATCGGGCTCTTGCTAAAATGAAGGTTTCCGGCATTGTAGTCTTTACCTCGAAAAAAGTCAGTTTTTCAAAGCGACCCGAAGGGGTTCTACGTTTACACGAACTCTCTCCTTATATCAAAAGCGGCGGTCAAAGTACCAACCGCAGAGAGCTTTTGACTGCCCGCCCCGGACGGCGCTACCTTACCCGCCAGAAGATGGAAGCGGTGGAAAAAGCCATCCGGAAAAACAGTGTAAAAAGCAGCAGAAAGCAAAATCTCCACGAGAAAAAAGTACGGAATCTTGACCGAAGAAAAAGGGTATAAAAATGGAAATTATTTTTTCCGATCGTGACATTGTCGTAGCAAAAAAAGAAGCAGGTATGCTCTCCCAGTCCGATGAAAATAGGCGGGAGAGTATTCTTTCCCTGCTCTCCGAAAAACTGTCCTCTCCTATCTATCCCGTCCATAGGCTGGATCGGGAAACGGCGGGAGTCATGGTATTTGCCAAAAATGAGAAAGCCGCCGCGGCCCTGTCTCTTGCCATACAGGAAAACAAATTTCAAAAAGAATATCTTGCTCTTATTACAAAAAAGCCGGAAGAAACGGAAGGCCAAATGGAAGATCTTCTCTTCTTTGACCGGCAGAAAAGAAAAGTATTCCCCGTAAAAAGAGAACGGAAAGGAGTAAAAAAAGCCCTTCTTTCCTACGAACTGATAAAAGAAAAAGACACTCTCTTTTTGGTGAGAGTGCGACCCGTAACCGGAAGGACCCATCAGATCCGGGTGCAATTTGCCTCCCGAAAAATGCCCCTTTACGGGGATAGAAAGTACGGTGGCCAAGGAGAAGCTTTAGGCCTTTTTTGCACAAAGCTTACCTTTCCCCATCCGAAAAGCGGTGAAACGCTTTCCTTTTCCCTACTCCCCGGCGGAGAAGCACCCTGGCATCTTATCTTTGCGGACAACGAAACAATCTAAAGAAAAAAAGAGAAAACACTTGCTTTTTAAAAGGCTAGGTGCTAGTATTGTTTTATCTCATTAAGAAAAAGGAGAAAAGCAATGGACCAGATCGACGAGAAGATCTTGCATATGCTGCAGCAAAATGCAAGAGTGCCTTTAAAAGAAATTGCAGAAGAGGTCTTTCTCTCTTCTCCCGCCGTTTCCGCCAGAATCGAACGGCTGACTGCCGCCGGTCTGATCAAAGGGTATCACATGACCATTGACCGGGCAAAACTGGGATACGACGTCACTGCCTTCGTCAGCCTGGAAATGGCCCCCGCCAGAAAAGCAGAGTTTTATCCTTTTATTAAAAACTGTCCCAACGTACTGGAATGCGCCTGCATCACCGGTCAGTATTCCCAGCTGATCAAGGTGGCCTTTCGTTCCACCTCTGAACTGGAAGCTTTTCTCGGCAGTCTTCAGCAGTTTGGCAGAACCAGTACCCAGGTGGTCTTCTCTACCCCTGTGGAACCCAGAGAAATTGATATTTCCCAAAAGTAAACACAAAAAAAGCTCACCGAAAGTGAGCTTTTTCTTTTTTATTATTTCTTTTTTTGCGGGAGAAAATCCGAAAGGCTTGAGCCCAAAATGGCTACAAACATAAAAATGCAACCGATGATCTCCTCCGTGGTCAGAACCGTTTTCAGTACCACCATATCGGAAAGAACGGCAAAAACCGATTCCATACACATCAGAATAGAAGCGATGACCGCCGGGGTGCACTGCTGACCCAAGATCTGCAGGGTGTACGCCACCGCGCAGGAGAAAAAGGCAGAATACAGAATCCCGCCGGCGCCAAGGGCAATATGAGTTAGCTGTGGCTGTTCGAAGACAAGGGCCAAGATAAGTCCCATAATTCCCGCAAAAAGGAACTGGAAGAAGGAAAGCATGACCCCGTCCGTTTCCGATGCGGTAGAATCGATGACCATAATATGAAAGGTATAGAAAAGGGCGCATCCCAAGGTCACAAGGTCACCTTTAGACATGGAAAGATTATTCAAAACGCCGGAAATTCCTTCTGAAAAAGAGGCCATACAAAGAAGATACAGTCCAAAGACGGAAAACAAAACGCAGAGCCACAGAATGGGACGGATCTTCTTTTTCAAGAAGATGCCAAGCACCGGAACCAGCACCACGTACATGGCGGTAATAAATCCGCTCTTTCCCGCGCCGGTACCAAGAGAAATGCCAAACTGCTGGAGATTTGCGGCCACAAGGAGCACCAGAGAACAGAGCGCAGAAGATAAAAGCAGATGCTTCTTATCTTCTTTTTTGGGGCAGGTGGCAAAAAATCTGCCTTTGTTTTTCACCAGGATCACCGGGAGCAAAAAAAGTGCGCCCAGGATCATACGGAGAGAATTAAAGGTGAAGGGCTTTACAAAGTCGCTGGACAGATCCTGGGCCACAAAAGTAGTACCCCAGAAAAAAGCCGCCAGCGCCAGAAAAACGGGCCCTTTCCACTGCATTTTTTTCATTTTGTTCCTACACAAGAAAAAAACGGGACCGGGTCCCGTTTTTTCTTTTTTCAAAAAATCTTATTTTTCAAAAACAACTTTGATGCTATCGGTGGGCTGAACCTGAGCAGAAAGGCTAGCTTCTTTTCCATTTACGTAGAAGTTCCAGAAGAAGGTGCCGTCTGCGGTGTAACCGGCCAGGCTTTCATAAATGGTGCCGGCAGAGTTCATAGAAGAATCAACGCCCTTATCATAGATGTAGCCTTCTACTACGTCTTTCAAAGTCATAGTAGCGCCTTCTGCCACGTAAGCGGTAACTTCACCCTTGTAAAGTTCAACAGCCATTGCTTCGTCTTTTACTCCACTTTCGTCATAAGCGGCCTGATAGCTAACTACGGTAAAATCAGCTACTGCAACAGGATTTCCCTCGGGAGCGGAACTGCAAGAAACCGCAAGGGGAAGAATCATCAAAACGGCAAGAGCCAGATACAGGATTTTTTTCATTTTCTTTTCCTCACTTTGCTTTATTTGGGGATAAAACCCACTGGAAAAATTATAGAATAAAAAGAAAAAACTGTCAATATATTTTTTATAAACCCGGGCAATTTTCCCGGGAAATTGAAAACGATGGGAAAAGAACAATGAAGAAATTGAAAATCCTTATGCTTCTGGGCTTTTTTCTCCTGTGCGCCCTCTTTTTCCACTGGGAAATGAAGGGCCTTTCGGATTTGGCTCTGGATAGTTTTGACACCCTTCTCACCTCTCCTTTGATGAAAGAAGTATTTGACCTGGATGAAGAAGAAGCGGCGGCGGTATTTGGTGACAGAGAGGAAAGTAATTTTGTGTGAAAAAGCCTTTTTTTCGTCCGGATCCTTCTCTTGTTCTTCTGCCCCTTCTCTTTTTGAGGACAGAGCCTTGGGATCTTGCTCTTTTTCTTTTTTCCGTATTGCTTCACGAGTCGGGGCACCTTTTCTGTATCCGGCTTTTCGGATACAAATGCCAAGGATTGTCCTTTTCTCTTTTGGGAGCGAAGATCAGGCTTTCCGACCCCTTTATTCCCTACAAAAAAGAAATTTTCATTTACCTTTCCGGGCCCCTTCTCAATCTCTTTGCCTGTATCCCTACCCTCTTTCTTTTGCGGGCTCATTTTACAAGAGAGGGCGTATTTTTCTTTTTTTGCAATATTCTTTTGGCGCTCTTTAATCTTCTTCCCTTGCCGGGACTGGACGGAGAGGGCGCGCTTTGTGCCCTTTTATCCCTTTTTCTTGCCCCCGACAGACGGGATGAAAAAATGAGAAAGATCAGAAGCCTTTTTCTCTTTCTCTTATTTCTTTTTTCCCTCTATCTTCTCTTTACTGCCAAAAACCCGTCCCTTTTCATTCTTTCCCTGGGCCTAGGCGAAAACAAACAAAAAAAAGCTACGAAAATCTCGTAGCTTTTTTGATTACCCATGCTTATTCAGCAGCGTTGAGCTTCTTGGTCATCTGGCTCTTTTTTCTCGCTGCGGTGTTCTTATGAACATAGCCCTTGGAAACTGCGGTATCGATCTTCTTAACCGCTTCTTTATAAGCTGCCTGTACAGCTTCTTTATTGCCTTCTTCCAGCGCTTTATCAAACTTCTTTGCAGTGGTCTTTACAGTAGTAGTAAAAGCTTTGTTGATCTCTGCTTTCTTTTCAGAAACCAATACACGCTTCTTTGCAGATTTGATATTCGGCAAACTCTTCACCTCCCCTGAACGTTACTTAACAGAGTAATTGTATCATCATTTTTTCAAAAATACAAGAGTTTTCAGAAATTTTTTTGAAAAAATGTCAAGAATATCCATACAAATCAGTAAAAAGCGAGGGAAAAACGGAAAAATGAGTGCTTTCAGAACCGATCTTGCCATTGAAATTTGCGAAGATCTAGAGAAGAATAAATCCCCTTTTGACGGAATAGAATGCAATAGATACAGTATCGGACCTTTGACACTGGAAAACGTTATGATCTCCTCGAAAGAAGGAGAGCGGATCTCCGGGAAGCCCAAAGGCCGGTACGTTACCGTCAATACGGGAAAAATCTGGCTGGATTCTACGGATATGATGAAAGAAAAGATCTACGCCTTCCGGGATCTTTTATCTTCTTTTTTACCCAAGGGAAAGAAAAATGCGTCCATTCTCATTGCAGGCCTTGGAAATGAAAGCATTACCGCCGACGCCATCGGCCCCGGTGCAGTAAAAAATCTCATTGTAACAAGACATATCCGAAAGGAAAGACCGCTGATTTTTGAGGATCTGGGTCTTGTAGACGTATGCGCCATTACTCCGGGGGTACTGGGACAAACGGGAATCGAGAGTGCGGACGTGGTAGAGAGCGTCGTAGAAAAGGTAAAGCCGGGGGTGCTGATCGTTATTGACGCCCTGGCATCCCGGGATCTTTCCCGCCTTGTGAACACCGTGCAAATCAGCGACAGCGGCATCCGCCCCGGCTCCGGCGTAGGAAACGCCCGTCCGGGACTTTTGCCGGAAAAGCTGGGGATCCCGGTGATCTCCATTGGAATTCCCACGGTGGTAGACGCCGCGACCCTGGCCGCCGATGCGGTAAGTTGTTTTACAGAAGAAAAAATAGACAGTGACAGGATCCGAAAAAACTGGAGTGAGAACGGACTGAATTTCTTTGTAACCCCAAAAGAGACGGACCAGATCATCAAAGTCATGGGAGCCTTTATCGGCTACGGTTTGAATCTGGCGCTGAATCAGCATCTGTCCTACGAGGATATGCTGTCACTGGTAGGAGGATGAAATGCAGAAAATACTGAAAACGAAAGTTATTCCCTTTAGCAAAAAATTCTTTTGCTATTTTTCCCTATACGGACTGATTCCCCTGATCTCCTGCTGTTTTGTGGTTCTTTTTCTTTTTATACAGGTAAAAGGAGGAAGCGTGGCAGAAGAAACCATAACGAAAATAGGAGAAAAGACCCTTTTGACTTACGTGGGAACCGGCTCTGAAAGACAGGAAGAGGAAAAAGGCTTTTACTTTTTCTCCCAAAATTTCATTCCGCCCACTCACGGAAAAATCACCGCCTTCATCGGCACTTTTATTCCCCGCCTAACTCCTGCCGTCCCGAAAACGCCGGATAAAAAGGTAGAGGTAGTCTATGAGTCCCTCCCCCCGGAAGCAAAACCGGTGATCTCCTGCGATCTTTCCTCTCCCTCTTATTTTATCAATACCACAAAATATGAAATTGACGTGGAAAAAGCAAGAAATTCCGCCTTCCCTTCCGGTACGGACACCAGCGAAAAGCCACTTGTTCTGGTGCTTCACACCCACGGAACGGAATGTTATTTTGAAGACAATACCAACCTTTCCGACTTCGCCGGGGAGGGCATTGAAAGTTACCTTTTAGAAGGGAGCACCTCTTTTCGTACCACGGATCCGGAAAAAAGCGTGGTAGCGGTAGGCAAGGTGTTTGCCGACACTTTAAACGCCAGCGGCATTCCTACCCTTCACTGCACGGTAATGCACGACAAAGACGACTTTAACCAGGCCTACGTAAACAGCGCAGAAACGGTAAAGGCGATGCTGAAAACGTACCCTTCCATTCAGTACGTAATAGATCTGCACCGGGATTCGGTAGTACGGGGTGAATCTTACGTAAAAAGTCTTACTACCATAGAAAATACCCCTTGTGCCCAGGTGATGCTGGTGGTGGGAACGAATCAAAACGGAAGACACCCCAACTGGGAGCAAAATCTTGTGGTAGCAACGGGACTGAAGGACAGAATGGACCAGATGTACCCCACCCTCTCCCGCTCTCTGTATTTAAGGACAGCCCGGTTTAATCAGGAATACCTGCCCGGCTGTATGCTCCTTGAGGTTGGAAGCGCCGCCAATACCCTGGAAGAAGCAAAGACCGCCGCAAATTTTGCCGCCTTATCTTTTGCAGATCTCATCAAAAGCAAAGGATAAAAAAAGTCGACCCTAAATGGCTTCTTCTCATAAGGATGAGAAAAACCACGATGAAATTCATCGTGGTTTTTCTTGTGTTTATCTGATAGAACCGGTATAGCATTTGTTAAGACAAATATTTTTTAGTCAAGCCCAAACCCTTATAATAATAGAAAGAGAGAACAAATCGGTTCTGTAGCCGAAACGTTCTCTCTTTTTTAATAAAATGAAATCGTTACCGTGTAACGATGAAATCTTCACTTGGTTCTGATGAAATCCAAGGTAGGCCCTTGGATGAAATCAAATCCGTCTACTTATCACCCTGCAAGGCAGGATTTCATC
>JAZNRO010000051.1:0-15119 GCA_045590715.1 Eubacteriales bacterium
CGGTGCCATTGTATTTGACCCCCTTTCCCATGCCCCCTCTTATCCTAGGGAAGATACGAAAATGAAGGCTCCCGCCACCAAAAATGCTGGCGGCGGTCCTACTGCTACGGGTCTTGTAGCGGCGCAGAAATTGGGCGAAGATACCGCTTATATCGGTGTTTTGTCCGGTGACAGTGCCGGTCAGTATCTGCTTGCGGATTTTGAAAAGTACGGCGTGAAAACCGATCTGATCGAAGTAAAAGAAGGTTTCCGTTCTTTTACCTCTGTTCTTTGGCTTTGTGCCGACAGTGCAAGTCGCACCTGCGTTTTTGACAAAGGCAATTTGCCCCCTCTGGTACTAAATGATGAGCAAAAAAAGGCCATCTGTGATGCTGAAATTCTGATGGTAGACGGCAATGAAATGTCTGCCGCAGTGGAAGGGGCCAAAATCGCAAGAGAAAACGGTACGAAAGTACTTTACGATTGCGGCGGCCTTTACGACGGCGTGGAGAATCTTTTAAAGCTTACGGATATTATGATCCCTTCCGAAGAATTTGCCCTTTCTCAAACCGGTACTTTTACCGCGGAAGATGCGGCGAGAGCTCTCTTTGATACCTATCATCCCCAGATCGTTGTCATTACCCAGGGTAAAAAAGGCGGCATTCTGTACAACGGCAAAGTAATGACTTCTTATCCCGCTTTTCCCGTGGAGGCAGTAGATTCCAACGGCTCCGGCGACGTGTTTCACGGCGCTTTTGCGGCGGCAGTAGTGAAGGGGTATGCACCTTTGCAGTGCTGTATCTTTTCAAGCGCCGTTTCCGCCTTAAAGTGCACCGGAGTAGGCGCCAGAGAAAGCGTTCCTTGTCTTGACAAGACGATAAATTTCTTAAAGGAGAACGGTTATGAATTTTAAGAAGTCCTACAAGCCTCAGAAAGGCTATACCAAAATTTGTAAAATCGGCGAGTGTTCTTTAAAGAAACTGGAATTCGGCATCATTGAACTTCCTGCCGGTGAGAAGCTTTCCTTCTATACGGAAGATAAAGAAACTGCTTTTATTATGCTGGAGGGCCGTTGTAACGTTGAAGTAAACGGCGAAACTTGGGAAAACGTCGGAAACAGAAAGAACGTTTTCGAAAACCGCAAGGCAGAGTGTTTCTATATGGGAAGGGAACAGGAACTTGTCATTATCGCAGTAGAGAAGATCAAGATCGCCGTTTGCGCCACTCCCGTTGCCGAAAAGACCGAACCCCAGCTTCTCCGTGAAGACCGTGTTCCCTTAAAGCTTTTAGGTGAAGTTCCTTTCCAGAGAGAAACCAGTTTTCTCATTGACGGAACCACCAACGCCAAGGTTCTTACCATTGGCGAGGCTTACTGTACCGAAGGCAACTGGGCAGGTTTCCCGCCTCATAAGCACGATGTCAATGATATGCCCAATGAATGTATCGCGGAAGAAATTTATTACTTCCTCTTTGATCCCGCCCAAGGATTTGGTGTTCAGTGTGTTTATACTGCTGACGGCGAAATCGACGAAGCCTATCGTGTTAAGAGCGATGATCTGGTAGAATTTCCTTACGGTTATCACACTACCGTTGCCACTCCCGGCTACAAGTCTTACTTTTTGTGGCTAATGGCAGGCGACTATCAAGGCTTTAACAGAAGCAGCGATCCGGAGCATGCCTGGATCGAAAATCGCTAAAAAGAAACGGATAGAGATATGCCTAGCATATCTCTATTCTATTGAAAAGCATAAAAATTTGATTTATAATGTAGGTAAGAAAAAAGAGAGGAGATCGAAATGAAATATCTTTTAGGGATCGATTTCGGCGGCGGTGCATCCAAAGCCACCCTCATTGATACAAAGGGCAATATTATTGCAGAAAGCACGGCAGAGTACCCCACGCTTTACCCGGTGCCCGGTGCCTGCGAGCAGTCACCTGAGGACTGGATTTCTGCGCTTTGCGATAATACCAAAGCCTTGTTTGAAAAAAGCGGTATCAAGGCCCAGGATATTTTGTGCATTTCTTTGGATTCTGCCACCCATACCTCTCTTGTATGCGATGAAAACTTCAGGCCTCTTCGCAACGCCATGCACTGGACCGATACCAGAAGCAGAAAAGAAGCAAACGCCTTGTTTTCCAAGCACGGCGAAGAGATCTTTCAAAAAACTTTTCATAAGCCGGATACCATCTGGACCTTGCCCCAGCTTTTGTGGCTGAAGAATAACGAAAGGGAGCTTTTTGAAAAGATTCGTTATATCTTCTTTGAAAAAGACTATATCCGCTTCTTTCTTACCGGGGTTTTCTGTACGGACTATATTGAGGCAGAGGGCAGTATGCTCTTTGACTGCAATACCATGCAGTGGGACCCCTGGCTATGCGGTCTTGCCGGCATTTCCGTAGAGATGCTTCCAAAAGTGGTTTCTCCTACGGACGTGATCGGTTCTGTTACCCCTTTAGCCGCAAGTGTTACCGGTCTGAAAGAGGGAACTCCCATCATTTGCGGTACTACCGATACGGTGATGGAAGTTTTTGCCAGCGGTGCCGTGAAAAAAGGGGATATCACCGTAAAACTTGCAACAGCCGGCAGAATTTGTGTCATTACCGATCAGCCTTATCCTGATCGCCACCTGGTAAACTATTCTCACGTTGCCAAAGGACTTTGGTATCCGGGAACCGCTACCAAAGCCGCTGCTTCCAGCTATCGCTGGTACAGAGATACCTTCGGCTCAAATTACGAAGAGTTAAACGAAGGTGCTGAAAATGTGGCAATCGGATGCGATGGAATGATCTTCCATCCTTACTTAAACGGTGAACTGACCCCTTATGCCGATCCCATGCTTTGCGGTAGTTTTACCGGTGTCAGATCCACCCATACAAAGGGCCATTTTACCAGAGCGGTACTGGAAGGCGTTGCCTTATCTCTTCTCGACAGTAAGCTTTATTTGGATTCTCTGGGTATTGGTTACAATTCTACCGCTACCTTGATCGGCGGCGGTGCCAAAGGCGTTCTTTGGAGCCAGATCACAGCCGATGCTCTTGGCATTACGCTGAAAATTACCGAAAGCAGTGATTCTTCTCTCGGTTCGGCTATGCTTGCGGGTATTGCCTGCGGTGTTTTCCAAAGTCCCGAAGAAGCCGTAGAGAAATGCGTAAAGCAAAAGAGAGTTGTAACACCAAATCCAGAAAATACGGCAAAATACGCCCTTCTGTTCCGGGAGTATAAGAAGATCCACGATGCCCTTGCCCCCATTTATCAGGAGAGAGAACTGTGAAAATCGTGGTTTGTATCCGCCAGGGTCTGGATGGGGAAATTAGTCCCTTCGATGCCTGCGCTTATGAAGCGGCGCTGAAAATTCCCGGCGCGGAAATCACCCTTCTTTCTATGGGTCCCATATCCGCAAAGGATTTTCTCCACCGTCTTACCAGACTCGGTGCCAGGAAAGCCATTCTTTTGTCCGATAAAGCCTTTGCCGGATCTGATACCCTTGCCACTGCGTACACCCTTTCCCTTGCCATGAAAAAAATCTGTCCTGATCTTATTTTTTGCGGCAGGCAGACTCTCATTGGGGATACGGGTCAGGTAGGACCCATGCTTTCCGTGTATGCAGAAACCGATCTTATTACCAATGTCATGGAGATCTTAACTGTCAGCGAAAGGGAAATCACCTGCGTTACCAGAACCCAAGGGGAGATCACCGCAAAATTTCCTGCACTGATCACAGTTGAAAAGATCAATACCCTTCGTTTTCCCAGTATCCTTTCAAAGCTCGGAGAAGTAGAGGTATGGAGCGGGGAAGACCTGGGCGCAGATCCCGGTCGTATCGGCCTTACCGGATCACCTACCAGAGTACTTCAGTCCAGAGAAAATGAAGGCGGTAAAAGAAAATGTACTTTTATCAAGCCTTCTGATCTTCGCTTTGTTGTGGAAGAAGGACTGAAAAAGAATAAAGAACGCTTCACCCCCAAGATCTCACAAGAGAAACTAAAAAAAGTTTTCATTGTGGGAGAAGGACCGAGAGCTTATGCCCAAAGCGTCAGTGATGATATTACGGTGCTTTCTGACTCTTCTATGGACCATATTATCCGCCGTATAAAGGAAGAAAAGCCAAACGCCGTTTTGTTTGGCAGTGATGAGAAGAGCAAAACCTTGGCCGCAAGGATCTCTGCAAAGCTTAATTTGGGCCTTTGTGCCGACTGTACCGCTCTTGAAACCGACGGCGAGAAATTTTTGATGCTAAGGCCCGCCCTTTCCGGCAGTGTGATAGCTAAAATCGAAAGTCTTACCACTCCCGCCATAGCAACGGTCAGAACGAAAAAGGAATCCGGAGATCTTTTCGTATCCGTAGGCTTTGGAATGAAGGATCAGGTAGAAAAGGTAAAAGCTTTTGCGAAAAAAATCGGTGCAGAGCTAGGTGCCTCCCGCAAAGCGGTGGATCACGACCTGATGCCCTATGAATACCAGGTTGGCCTTACCGGAAAGACCGTTAGCCCACCCGTGTATATCGCCATCGGTATTTCCGGCGCCGTGCATCACATCGTTGGTATGCAGCAGGCCGGCACGGTCATCGCCATCAATCCGGATAAAGACGCTCCCATCTTTGAATATGCAGACTTTGGCATCCTTGCAAAATTTGAAGATATTGAAGAATTATTATAAAAAAACACCACCCAATCGGGTGGTGTTTTTCCTTTTTGCATGATTATTTGATTTCCAGTTTGATATTTCCCGTATCCGTTTCCACTTTGCATATTCCGCCTGTAGTACTTTTTGGAACGTCAATAAATCCGGTTTCGCTTTCCGCCAAAAAGATCTTTTCAGAAAGAATGGTACCGGTAATGCTACCCGTATCGGTTTCTAATGAAAATTCACCGGCGTCGGACGAGATCAGTTTAATATCTCCCGTGTCTCTTTCAATACTACATTTTTCCGTAGCGATTACGCTGTTTATGGTAATATCGCCCGTATCTCCATCTGAATTGAGATTTTTGCACTGAAGATCTGTAAGATCCGTTTTACCGGTGGAGACGTGAAAGCGGGCATCATTTTTGCAAATCACGTCAGAAACTGTGATATCACCTGTAGAAGTAGAAAGATCCAGGGAGTCTGCGGTGATATTCTCAAAAAGAATATCACCCGTTTCTTCCCATACTCTTATGCTTTTGTACTCGTCCTCGGGAAGGAAAACGGTAATTTGGGGGGGAGCAAAGCTTATCCCTATAAAGTCATACCAATTTCTACGATCCAAAGGCTTAATGGTAAGCGTATCATCCATTACTTTCACCAAATATTGATTTTTTTCTTCTTCTAAACAAATTACTTTGCATTTCCCGTCTTCGGAAGGGGAGAAGGTAATATCTGCCGTGTCCGTATGAAGGGAGATCGAATGAAAATCTTCTCTTATTTCGTAGCTTTGCGTGACAAAGCTTTTCGTACCGAGTTTGGTAAAGTCCCAAGAATTTTTTTGCATGGCAAAAGAAAACAATATCATGCCCAGCGCTATGAGAAAAGCGGCCAGTAAAACCCACAGTTTGGTAGATCTTTTCATAATACCTTCTCCTTTTTCAAAAACAGATTTTTCACCCGGATTGCGATTTTCTTCGTCAGGCTCACAACCAGTTTCGTAATCGCTTTACAGAAGAAAAACGTCAAAACGGAAAGGCCTGCGAAAATAAGCCCCATACCAAAGACGGCAATTCCGGTTATGATATTGTGATTGATAGAAAAGATGATTCCTGCAATGGATAGTCCAATGAAAGTGGCTGCAAAGGATATAAAGACCGCCCAAAAGGAAATGATAACAGACCAGAGTCCGGCATACAGAGAAAAAATCACGGAAAGGACGGCGAATCCCAGGGAAAGCCAGATGGGAGAGCCGAGCACCAAAAGGATCGTTTCCAGTACCGTCAGTCTTCTTTGAGGTTTCATTCTTTCTTTTGCGATCTTTGTAAGAGGAATCTCCGAAATGATTTGATTTACAATGTCTTCCACCGAGCCGATGGCCCCGACAGCTTCATCCTCTGAAAAGCCGTCTTCCATTTTGTCATCAATGATCTCACTGTAAAAATTCAGGCGTTCTTTTAGTTCCTCTTGAGGCAGTCCGGAGAGGGAAATTTGGAGTCTTGAAAGAAATTCTTGCTTTTTCATTTTTCTTCCTCCTTTGTGACAAATCGGTAGATGGATAAGATTTCTTGCCATTCTTTTTTGAAATCTTCAATTCGCTTCGTACCTTCTTTGGTAATATGATAATATTTCCGTAGCCTTCCGCCGTGTTCACAGCTCCTGACGGTTAGCATATTCGCCGATTCCAGCCGCTTCAGAATGGTGTATAGGGTAGATTCCGAAAGTAAAATATATTCACTTAGATCTTTTATGATCTTATATCCGTAAGAAGCTTCGTTTTTGATGGCGGATAATACACAAACGTCTAAAAGTCCTCTTTTCAACTGAACGTCCATACAATACCTCCTCTTGTGTAATACATCATATCACGAAGTATTGATTTTGTCAATTTGTTTTCCAGTCAAAAAAAATCGCCACAGCAAAATAAATTGCTGTGGCGAAAATTTTATTTAATTACGTTTCCGTTTTTAATGACGGATTGGATATTAAAGTCATTATCTGTAATGACAAGATCCGCTGCTTTTCCTACCTCAACGGAGCCTTTTTCACCGTAAATCTTTAAGTGTCTGGCAGGGGCGCTAGAGAGCATTTTAGCCGCTCCTACGGGAGTCAGTCCGTACTCCAGGCATAACACTTTCAGTGCCCGCTGCATGGTACAGATACTACCGGCAAAGCTGGTCAGATCGGGAAGCTTTGCAACGCCGTCGTCTACGATTACGTCCGTGCCGTCTTTCAGACTGCCAAGTCTACCGGTCTTTAAATCCGTGCAGGCAATACGAGTGGCATCGGTGATACCGACTACCTTATCTTCGCCCTTGATCTTCAGTGCAAGCTTCATGCAGTGCTTGGGAAGATGCTTTCCGTCGCAGATCAGTTCTACACTTGCATTTTCGTCAAGGTAGGTGGCTTCTACTACGCCGGCAGTATCCACTTGCCCTCTTTTTAAGTATTGCGTAACGGCATTGTAAAAGTGGGTCACGTGGGAAAATCCCGCCTTGAAACCGCTTTCCGCTTCTTCTGCCGTAGCATTGGTATGAGCAACACCGCAAATGATGTTGTTCTCCTTCATAATCTGGGCAAACTTGTGGCTGTTCTCCAGTTCCGGCGCCGCGTCCCAACGGACGATGCTGCCTTTGGCTGTTTTTAAAATCGTATCCACCTCATCGAAATCAATGGGACGGATCAGATCGTTCTTCTGTGCGCCTTTGCTTTTTCCGTCAGCGCCGGAAAAGTAAGGGCCTTCCAGGTGAAGTCCGTAGGCGATATCTGCATAGGAACTGGTTTCCTTAAACTCGTGATAAGCTTCGATAAAGGCAATCAGCTCTTCATGAGTTGCCGTCATAGCGGTAGGAACCAAGGTGGTAGTACCGAATTGCAAATGAGCCTTTGCAGCCGTTTCAAAAGCCTTAGCCGTGCCGTCCATAAAGTCTGCACCGCCGCCGCCGTGTACGTGCACGTCAATAAAGCCGGGGAACAAATATCCGCCCTTGGCATCAATGGTAAGATAAGACATGCCGCCGTCAACAAAGCCGATCTTTGCAATTTTCCCGTCTTCAATGAGAACGTTTTCCGGGGCGGTCACCCGGTCAGGCATGACCGCCCTTGCGTTTTTGATAAGCAGAGTGCTCATTATTTGTTGTAAACTCTGATTTCGGGAATGGGACACTTCAGTGCTTCGGGAAGGGTATAGATGGTAGCGTCCTTGTGGGTGCGGAAAAGGGAGCAGGGAACGTTTGCGGTAATGTCACCGTGCAGGATCTTGCGGAGAGCACCGGCGTTCCAGTCGCGGGGCATGATCATAATGATCTTCTTTGCCATATACATTTCCTTCATACCAACGGTAATGCAGTATTCGGGAATGGCATTTAAGTCTGCGCCGCAGTTCATATAAGCGTTGATGGTCTTGGTTTCGCGGCTGATCTTCAGTACTCTGGTAGAGCGGTTTAAGAATTCTTCGGGAGTAACCACTTCACCGGGTTCCGGGGGCTCGTTGAAGGCATAGTGGCCGTTGATACCAACACCGCCGAACACCAGGTCAAGTTTTCCGTACTTTTCAATGATCTCCATTACCTTGCCTTCATTGCCGGGCTCGGGGAAGATTCTGTTTTCGGGGAGAACGTTCAATTCTTCATCCACGATAGAATAGAAGATTCTGTTCATACCGCCGCGGAAGGACAGAGGATCGTTGATATCAATATAGGTTTTGTCGTCAGCAAGGTATTCGTCCATATTGATAAATACGCATTTTTTCAAAGAGATTCTGTACTTGTTTACAAGGTGAGCCAGTCTGAAGTAAGGACCGAGAGGACCGTAGGGAACTACCATAACGGTAGGTTCACCCTTGCGGTTGTTTTCTGCAATGATCTCCAGAACTTCAATAGCTACTTTCCAGTAGATATCAACCTCGGTCTGGGAAACATTGAGTTTGATGCTGGAGCCCTTTCCAACTTCTTCGGGGGGTAAGAGATTGTACTTTTCCATTGTTTTTTTCCTTTCTTATTTGGAATAAAATTTAATTTTTTCATTTACTTTTTTCCTGAATTCTATCAGGGTTTGGGGATTATTCGGGGACTTGTAAAAGCCCGGAATACCGAAGTATTTCTCAATCAGTTCAAGACATTCTTTTCTGCTAGAGAGACTTTCAAGCAGCTGAAGGGCACGGATATCGGTAAGACCTTCCGCAAAATTCTTCTGTCGGACGGACTGGAGTGCAGTGCCGTCGTTTGCGGGATATACAAAGTAGGAAGTACCCGCATTGGGGAATCCGCCACAGGGGTTCATAAAGGGGTTAAAGCTTCCCGTGCTCATATCGGCGTAGTAGTAATTGTAAGCCCAGTGGAGAAATCCTTTGAAATTATGGTAATACATCGTGATACCCAAATTTCTGTTTCTCTCTCTGGGAAGCTGAATGATGCGGTTGCTCATCCCTTCTTGGATCTCCATACCGGTGTAGTAGCACCACATATTGTCGCCTTTGCCCACAAAGCCGTCGGCGGTCTTGGTTCTGGCAATGGGGATCTGAACAAGGCCCGATTCGTAGAATTTTACGTCGGATAGGGCGTCGCCTACCATATAGCCTTCCAAAAGATCGCTGATCTTGTCGTACACTCTTTTGTAGCCCTCGAAATTTTCTTCCGTAGGCTCGTCGGAAATATGGAATAGGATCTTCTTTTCAAGACCTTCCTCTTTGAGAAATTTACGAAGCTCCGTCAGATACGCTCTTAAGAAGGTGATGTATTCTTCTCCGGCGGAATCTGTTTCCCAGCCAAAGATCTTCTGCACTTTTCCATTCACTTCCGCCACGATCTTGGGTGCATGCTCTGCGCCCCACTGGGTGAAGAGATGGGAGTGCTCGAAGTTCTCAATACCCATCTTCCGGCAAAAATCAATAAAGTGTTTTACTTTCGAGAAATCAAAGGTAAATTTTGGACCGTCTTTTTTGATCTTAACCAATTGCGCGGTCATTCTCTCTGCTCCCATATAGGTATCAAGAGGGGGAGTGAAGGCCGGCAGAAGGATCATATTCATTCCGTTTGTCACGGCTTTTTTCAAAAAGTCGGAAAGGATCTCGTAGAAGCGATCAGAAAAGATCTCTACGTTGTAGAAGGTGGAAAGGCAGTCGTAATGAACCCAGTTGGTAAAATAGGTGCTTTGCTCGGGAAGATTCTGATCCAGAACCTCAAGTGAAAGCTCGCTTTCACCGATAAGAGTATTGGTCAAATGCCCGTAAAGCTCAATTCTAACTTTGTATTTTCCCGCTTTCAGTTCCTTTTGCTCTTCGTTTACCTGGAACCAAAGTCCCTGCCAACTGTCGTTATAGGCAAAGAGCATTAGCTGCTCATCTTTTTCGTGGTAACGGGTTCTTTTGTTTACCACTCTGGTAAAGATCTCGGCGTTGACCTTTTTGGGAATGAGAATATCCGGATAAAGGCCGATGGGCTGCTTGGGAGAAATATCGGAATAGTCCGCGTGGATCACGGGAACGCATCCGATGTGATAGGCGCTGATGGGAAGATCACTGATAACCTTTACAAAAAAAGGGGTGGATTTGGCAGATTCATCCGTGATCTTGTAGCCTAGCTGAAAAGAAAACGCTTCGTTTTTACAAAGAGAATATTCCTTCAGATCCACGCTGCCTGAAAAATCAGGTTTGATGGAAACAAGAGAACTGTATATCCTGGTTGTAATCATAGAACTAACCTCCTATATTTCTATATCATCATTGTATCATATTGTAGGGGACAAACAAGCGACGAAATCGATTACTTTTTGTACAATATCGATATTTTTCTGTTGACAGGAACGGTTCTTTTCGCTATGATAAAAGCAAGAATTTCGAAGGGGGAAAGAGAAAATGTCAGAGATTATCTTTAGCTCGCAACGCGTGTACGACGGCTATCTTGCGGTCAATTCCTGCGGGAAGCAGTATCTGGCAGATCAGGACTACGATACCTTGCGCTTTGAGGGCAGGGTAGACTTTTCCATTAACTACATCGCAAAAGGGGTAGGATACTGCGAAACCGATGGAAAAATTCTCCCCATAAAAGAGGGAAGCCTGGTGCTTTTCTTTCCCGGTGTAAAACAGCATTACCTCTTTAAAAAAGACGATTCTGCCGTGCAAATGTGGGCTCATTTCAGTGGGACTGCCTGCGGGCTTTTAGAGAGCTTCCGTTCTGAAAAATCAGTCATTGTTGAGATTAAAGACAGAAAGCAATTTGAATCCGCTTTTGAAAAAATGATACTTTCCCATTATAAAAAACTCCCTTTTTCTTCTTCCGTTTGCGAAGGGTATATGACCGTTCTCCTTTCGCTTTTAGCACAGAGTAATTTGCAGAATGCAGAGACCAACACTAGGGTCAGCAACGAGAATCTGGAAAAGGTATTAAGTCGGATGCACGTAGACTATAATAAGCCTATTGATATTAAGGAGTACGCCGGGATCTGCTGTGTCAGCCAGGATCATTTTATCCGCATTTTTAAATCCTATACCGGTCTTACTCCTTATAATTATCAGCTTCGTATCCGTATCAACCGTGCGGTGGAAATGCTGGAAAATACCCCCATCAGTGTTAGCCAATGTGCCGAGACGGTGGGTTTTCATGATAATGCGTATTTCAGCAAAGTTTTCAAACGTTTTACCGGCCATTCTCCCTCATATTACAAAAAATAAAAATTCATTCAAAAAAAAGACCGGTATTCCGGTCTTTTTTTATGATTCTTTTTTCTTTATTTTCAGGGTGAAAGCCAGAATTAAAGTGAAAATAGCGCTAAAAAATCCGGCTACTGTCGGCATCAGCCAAATACCCTCCAGGTGCAATGCGGGAGTAATCAAAAAGAGGGTTGCGATGGGGAAAACAAGAGTCCCGAAAAAAGAAGTAGCAAGCGATCGCCATGGCTTTTCCAGAGATGTGAAGTAAGAGGAGTAGCACATATCCACCCAGCCAAAAAGGTAGGAGAAAGAAAAAAGCTTCATTCCGATGATGCTGACCCTTAAAAGATCGAAATCCTCCGGTTTTACGAAAATAGGTGCGACAAAATGCCCCGCACACTGCAGAAATAGCATAGAAAGTAAGGAAAGGAAAGAGGCTCCGATGATAACTCGACGAAAGATCGCTTTCACTTTTTTTATAAGTCCTGCGCCGTAGCAGTAGCTGATGGCCGGCTGAAGTGAATCGGAAAGGCCGAAGGAAAGCATTCCGATAATACTGTCAACGTACATCACAACGGAAAAAGCCGCTACCGCAGTCGTACCGCCGTATTTTAATAAAAATAAATTCATTACTACGGACATGACAGACATAGAAATATTACTGAAGAATTCACTGAATCCGTTGGCGATGATCTGAAAAAAATCAGATAGGGAAATATTTTCTTTGGTGTAATAAATGTCCATTCGTTTTCCACGGAACAGATAAAGGGTGATAACGGATCCAAGGGCAATGGAAAAACAACTGGTAAAGGCGGCAGCCCAGATGCCTTGGCCTAAAAAAGCAATCAAAATAATATCCATTACGATATTCAGCGCCTGGGTACCGATGGAAAGCCACATGCTTAATTTTTCTTTTCCGCAAACTCTTAAAAAGTTATCGGTAGCAAAGCCGATGGGCAGAAGGGGAGCAAAATAAGCGTGTACTTTCATATACATTACGCCGTAGCGTATTGCCATAGCTGATGCACCTGGGGAGATCAAGCGAATAAAAGGCTCGGCAAAGCAAATCCCTAAAACACCTAAAACCAGGGACAAAAGCAAAATCACTTTAATGGAAGTGGAGAAGAGATTAGAGGCTTCCTCTCTCTTTTTCTCTCCCAGTAAGATGGAGATTCTTACGGAAGCGCCGGTTGCCAGCATATTGGAAAGGGCAAAAACCATCATTAAAATCGGCATAATTAAATTGATGGCCGCTAGGGCGTCGGAGCCGATAAAACGCCCTACGAAAATTCCGTCTGCGATCTGATAAAGGGCACCGAAAGCCATAGTGATCATAGAGGGCACCGCACAGCGGAACAAAAGCCTTGTAGGGGAGAGCCTTTCAAAAACTTCGGAATCCATAATTTCTCCTTTTTTATAAAAAAAGCCCAGGCATTGCACTTGCAATAACCCGAGCTCACTCGGACACCTAATCCGGCAATTGAGTACTACGGCACTCTGCCTCCGGTGACCTATTTTTCTGTATTATATATATTTTCTTTCGCCTTGTCAAGAAATGTGTATTTCTCTGTGGTATTTTTCCTTTCTTTATGATATAATGAAATAAAATGTATGCTTGGTTGGTTGATATGAAAAAAATACTTTGTGAACTAAAGCAGTTAAAACTTGAAAATTTTATATTGCTTCTAATTGCCGGCTCCGTCAACGCTATTGGTGTTACCATGTTTATCGCGCCGGTGCGTCTTTACGACAGTGGCATTTCCGGTACTTCTATTTTGCTTTCCCAGATCACACCGGAATATCTCACCCTTTCCCTTTTTTTGATCCTTTTAAATATTCCCTTGTTCTTATTCGGGTTTAAACGGCAGGGAGCCACCTTTACCGTCTATTCGATTTTCACGGTTCTCATCTATTCTCTTGTTTCCTTTTTGATTACCGACGTTCTTCCCGTTGACGTAAGCATTGCTTCTCCTTTGGCAGGGGAGGATCTGCTTCTTTGCGCTCTGTTTGGCGGTATGATCTCCGGTGTGGGGAGCGGTATGACCATCCGTTACGGCGGCGCCATTGACGGTGTGGAGGTTATGGCGGTAATTTTTGCAAAGAAATTAAATCTTACCGTAGGGAGCTTCGTTATGATCTATAACGTGATCCTTTACGTGATCTGCGGTTTTGTCAATCGTGACTGGATCCTGCCTCTTTATTCCATTGTTACCTATATGGCGGGCCTGAAGACCGTAGACTACGTAGTGGAAGGCTTCGACCGCTCCAAAGAGGTGATGATCGTAACGGAATTTCCCGACGAGATCAGCACTGCGCTGATGGAGGAATTCGGTTGCGGTACCACCAAGATTTCCGCCAAGGGTGGCTATTCTAATTCGGATAAAACCATCATCTACTTTGTGGTAAACCGTTTCCAGATCTCAAGAATGCGCAGCATCATTCATCGGGTAGACCCAAAAGCCTTTGTCACCATCAGCGAAGTAGCGGATGTGTTCAAAGCCAACGACTAATGAAAAATCTCACCGAAAGGTGGGATTTTTTTATTTTGCTCTTGACAAAAGATTTTGACCGTTGTATCATTGTATTAGACAAGTAACACAGTGGAGGAAATATGAATCCGCAATTTGAAAATAATATACCCATTTATCTGCAGATCGCAGAAGAAATTAAAATGGATATTGTTTCCGGGGTTTATAAGCCCGGGGAAAGGCTGCCGTCGGTGAGGGAATGGTCCCTACAGATGCGCGTTAATCCCAATACCATGCAAAAAGCCCTTTCGGAACTGGAGGATCTTGGTCTGGTATATACCGAGCGAACCAACGGAAAATTCGTTAGTCTTGATGAAAAACTGATTTCCCGGTTTAAAAAAGAACTGGCGGAAAAAATGAGTTTCTCTTTTTTTGAGCAGATGAAAAAAATCGGCTTTGATGAAAAAGAAGCCCTTTTATATTTAGAAAGTAGGAGAGGAGAGAAAGAATGACACTACTTGAAATGAAAAATCTATCCAAAAGCTTTGGGGATAAAAAGGTTTTGGATGGCGTGAATATCACCCTTCCCGAAGGCCGCATCGTGGGGCTTTTGGGTCAAAATGGCGCCGGAAAGTCAACGATTATTAAACTGATCTGCGACCTTCTCACCCCCACGGAAGGTGAAATTCTGTTTTTGGGAGAAAAGATCGGGGTAGAAAGCAAAAAGGAAATTTCTTTTTTGCCGGAAAGAACCTATCTGGATAAGTCTATGACCGTAGATCGGGTGATTGATTATTTCTGCGATTTTTATCAGGATTTTGACCCGGATAAGGCCAGAAGACTTTTAAAGGATCTGGGCCTTGATTCCACGATGAAGCTTTCTAAAATGAGTAAGGGTATGCAGGAAAAGGTGCAGCTTGTCCTTGTCATCTCCCGCAAAGCAAAGCTCTATATTTTAGACGAGCCTTTGGGCGGTGTGGATCCCGCCACCAGAGATTATATTCTGGATACCATTTTAAATAATTTCAGTGAAGGCGCTACGGTACTGATCTCCACTCATTTGATCAGCGATATTGAGAGAATTCTGGATGACGTCATCATCGTAGATCACGGCAAGATCGTGCTTCAGAGTGATGCGGATGAACTGAGAAACAAAGAGGGCGCATCCATTGACGAAATTTTCAGGAGGATGTTCAGATGCTAAAAAAATGCTTGAAATACGAAATGAAAAAGATGGTGAAATTCCTGTCCATCTTTTTCTTCCTTGCTCTTTTCTTTTCATTGCTTTCCAGAGGGATTTCCGCCATCGGTGATTCCTTTGTAATAACCTTTATTTCTGCCTTTGTGCAGGGCGCGGCGATCTCTATGATGTTTAGTATTCTCATCAACTGCTTTATGCGCA
>JAZNRO010000052.1:0-7224 GCA_045590715.1 Eubacteriales bacterium
GGACAAAGAAGCAAACGCCATCGCAAGACTTGGCAAGGAAATGGACGTTTCTACAGCCAATTCCAAGGTACGCGTACTCATCGTTCCCACCAATGAAGAACTGATGATCGCAAAAGATACCTTCGAGCTTTGCAAATAAAATAACAAAAGAAAAACTGTCCTTCGGGACAGTTTTTTTCTTTTTTCTTGCTTTTCTCTTTTTCCGGTGCTAAAATAAGGAGAAAATGCGAAAGGAGAAGAAAAATGAAAAACGAGAAGATCCGCACCCATTTTTTATCTTCCACTCTGCCGGCCCTTGTCATAGGCTTTCTTTCCGGCGCCGTAACGGCCCTGGCCGTCACGTTATATAAATGGTTTGCAAAAAATGCAGTAGCCTTATCCGGGGGACTGTATCTTTTTCTCCGGCTGACCCCTTTTGTGATCCCGGCCCTTCTTCTTTTCTTCCTTCTTCTTTCTTTCTTTTTGGAAAAGATCTATAAAAAAGAGCCGGATCTCATGGGCGGCGGTATCCCCGCATCCATCGGAACGCTCCGGGGGCTTTTCTCCTTCTCCTGGTGGAAAAACGCCCTGGGCAGCTTTTTCCTCTCTCTTCTTTCCTTTTTGCTGGGGATCCCTTTGGGTACGGAAGGCCCTTCCGTTCAGCTGGGCACTTCTCTTGGCGCAGGCGTAACTGCCCTGGGCCCGAAAAAGTGGAAGGCCTGGGAAAGGTTTTCTATGACCGGCGGTGCCTCTGCCGGCTTTGCGGTAGCCACCGGCGCACCCATATCGGGCATTTTCTTTTCCATTGAAGAGGCCCACCAGAGGATCTCCCCTCTCATTGTACTGACCGGTATCACCTCGGTTTTATCCGCCGGCATTACCACCCACCTTATTTCCCCGCTTTTCGGGGTGGATATTGCCCTGTTTCCCGGCGTTTCCCCCGCCCCTCTTTCCTTAAAAGAAATTTGGCTGCCCCTTGTTTTGGGTCTTGGTCTGGGCGCCTTTGCGGTGCTCTTTCTCCGGCTTTATTCTTTCCTTGAAAGGATCATTCTGGAAAAGGGAAAACGGCTTCGCCCGGCAGTAAAGATCTTTTTCGTACTGACCGCCACCCTTGTTTTCGGCCTTTTCTCCTCGGAATTCATTTCCACCGGCCACCATCTGATCGCCGAGCTTTTCAACCACGCACCGGGACTTTTCTTTTTGATCCTCATCGTACTTTTCCGCTCGGCTCTCACCCTTTCGGCAAATCTTGCCGGGATCACCGGCGGCATCTTTTTGCCCCTTCTGGCCATCGGCGCGGCCCTGGCGGCGGCCCTTGGCAAAATTCTTCTCTTTTTCGGTATGGATGAAGGCCATTTCCCCTTGGTGATCTGCCTGGGCATCTGCGGATGCATCGCAGGAATGATGAAAATGCCCCTGACCGCCATTTTATTCGGTGTAGAAGCCTTGGGTCTTTCCCAAAATCTTCTGCCCCTGGTACTGGTATCGGCCCTTTCCTTTGCCATTCCCGAAGCCCTGGGAGAAGAAGCCATCGGCGAGCGGGTACTGGAAAAACGGGCAAAGAAACTGCGCCTTGGCAAAATACTGACCGAAGAAGAAACAGAAATTGAAATCGATCCCTTCTCCCTTGCCGTAGGCAAGGAGATCCGGGATATCTTCTGGCCAAACGGGGTAAAGGTCCTTTCCGTAAAAAGCGAAGAACAATCTTCTCTGTTGAAAGAGGGAGATCTGCTCCTTGTCCGCATCAAGACCTACGATCGGGAAAAAGCTCTTTCGGACCTTGAGGCCATTTGTAAAAACAGATAAAGAAAAAGGCTTATCGAAATTCGATAAGCCTTTTTTATTACAACAGCATTTGATAAAGTTCCTCGGCGGCAAGTCTTGCCTTGGCTACGGGAACGTTTTCCTTGGGGAAAAGATAAAAGAGCCTGTCTTTGGTACCGATGCTGATCATATCGCCGATCTCATAAAAGAAGAAATCCACGTTTAAGCTGTAAGAGGATTGGGGCGCCTGGGTATAGGTAAAACTTGAGTCATCAGAAGTTAAAGTAAAGCCGGATTTATCATGACGAAGCACACCGTCGCCTACCATATACATGGCCTTGTGATCGCAGATCACACCCACCGAAACCGGAGTTTCCAAAAGGTATTTTCCTTCTTCCAGTTCCTTTTTCACACACGCTCTCTGCCAGGCGTTCCAGTCCGGGATATGGGTAAATTTTCCTTCTCCCTCGGCCCGGAAAAGAGAGCCGTCTTCCTTGAGATGATAGGACGCGCCGCAATGGGTACAGAAAAGATTTTCCCCGTCGCTCTTCATCACCCCGTCCCTCTCGCAGTGGGGACAGCGATAAAGCACTCTTTCAAGACCCAGGGCGCGGGTCTTTTCTTTTACCAAAATGCCCTCTTCCTTCTGGGCTCTAAAATGATCGAAAGAAAAAGCACGGTCGATAATCTGGTCCAGTTCCTCCACACTCTTTTCCCGGATCTCTTCCGGGGTCAAAAGGCAGGAGATATCAGCGCCTGCTTTTACCTTTCTCAAGCGCAGACCGTTATAAAGGGGATCCCGGAGAAAAGCGCCCGCATCGGAGCGGATCAGAAGCACCGGCACGCCCAGGCGCTTTACCATTCCCCCAAGCTTTCGGGGAAGGACGGTAGCAGTACCGTCAAAGCTGTAACCGGCCTCCGGGTACATTAAAATACTGGTCTTTCTCTTTTTGATAAGCCGGATCATATTCATTACAAGGCTAACGTCCGTAACGAATTTTTGAGTAGGGATGCAGCCAATGAGCCGCATGAGAAGAGATTTTCCCACAAAAGCGTCGGTAGTGGATACAATGGCGTATTTGTGGGGGAAGAGGATTCTGTTTGCCATTTTCAGATCCAGGAAGCTGGAATGGTTCATCAAAATGAAATAGGGCCCTTTGCCCGCTCTGTCAAATCGGGAATCCGTGTAGGAAAAACGGGCGGAAAAAAGATCCGGAATGGATAAAAGATAGATTACAAGGGATAAGAGAAACATAGGTCTTGCCGGTTTTAAATGAGGGATCTTCCCAAGGGAAGAAAGCTTTTGCCAGCTGGCCTTTTTTTGTTTGATCTTCATTGAAATCTCCTGTGAAAATTCGTTTCTTTCTTCCATTGTAACGGAAAAGGGCGAAAAAAGTCAATATAAAAGGAAAAGGGATTTTTTTCAAGGAGGTATTTCTTTTTAGAACCTTTTTGAAAAAAGGTTCCAAACCTCCAAAAACTTTAAAAGTTATAAGATAGAAAAGGAATAAAGCAAGGCAGGAGCTTGCTCCCGCCGTAACCTTACAGATAAAGCCAAAGTTTTTTGGCTCCCTCCGAGAGGGAGCTGTCACCGAAGGTGACTGAAGGAGAGCGCGAAAGCAAGGTTCTTCAAAAAGAGAATGATCGCAGGCTCCTTCCACCGCAAATGCGGTCCCCCTTCCTCACGGAGGAAGGCTTTCCAGCGGGCCGTCGGGGTGTGGGGTCTTACGAAAAATATAAGGGGAGTATTTTGTAGGGGCGAACTGCGTTCGCCCGTGAAATCTGTACAAACCTTGGCGGGCGAACACAGTTCTCCCCTACGGATTTATTCTTTGCCTACTTTCTTTTTTCAAAAAGAAAGGAAGGGTTGACTTTTTTTCGTGAGCATAGTACACTTTTTCCTAGTAAGAAAGAAAAGGAAGTAAGAATGAATTACATTGTCCTGGACCTGGAATGGAACCAGCCCCGATATTTTCGGGAAACCATAGAAAACCCCGTCCACCTAAACGGCGAGATCATTCAGATCGGCGCAGTCAAACTAAATAAACGCTTTAAGATCAAAAAGGAATTAAACCTTCTGATCCGTCCCCAGTTTTATCCCAAAATGCACCGGAAGGTCTCCCGCATTACGGGCCTGAAAAACGAAGACGTAAAGAAGGGCCTTCCTTTCCCCAAAGCATTTCAAAAACTTTCCCGCTTCTGCGGAAAGGATTTCGTCTTCCTCACCTGGGGCCCCGATGACGTGCCCATGCTCCGGGATAATTTAAGACTTTTTTCCATCGACGAGGACTTCATCCCCCAAAGCTACGACCTGCAGGTCTTCTACGCCCACCAGATCGAAGGGCAAATGCGCCAGTACGCCCTGGAAGACGCCATTGAAAAACTGGGCGAAAAACCCTTCCAAGCCCACGACGCCCTGGCAGACGCCAGAAGCACCGCCCTCATCTGCCGACACCTTAATATGAAAAAAGGCATGGAGGAATACCCCCTTTTAGCCGGCGACATTACCGATTCCCCTATTGAAACCAAAGAGATCGGCGTCACCTTTGACCATAAGGGCGCGGCACTGAAAGAGCTCATCGGCTCTCCCATCCCCTGCCCCCACTGTGACGGCTTTCTCTATCCGGAACACCCCATTCCCCAAAACGCCAATAAATATCTATCTATTGCCCCCTGCTCCTGCGGAAAAGAATACCTTATTCGCTTTAAATTCTACAAAGCCGGGGAAAGACGGGTAAAGGTCACAAGGGAGCTGTTCCGCCAAAGCACCGCCATAGAGAAATTTTACGAAGAAAAAGAAAAGCGCTACGAAAAGATCAAAGAAGCGGAAAAACAAAAACTCCGCCGCCGCAAGATCCGCGCCCGCGCCACCAAACAAGAAGCGGTCTATCATCAATAATATGAAAAACCACAAAAAATCGGCAGAGGTATTGTTCCTCTGCTGATTTTTTGATATGATCCAAAAAGCAAATTCAGGAGAAAAACAATGTCCCTCGATTACAACAAAAAGAATATTACGCTTGCCAAAAATCTGCGTAGAAATAGCACTCCCCAGGAAAATCACTTGTGGTATGATTTTTTATGTAACTATAAACCTAGATTTCAACGTCAAAAAGCAATTGACAATTTCATAGCAGATTTTTATTGCCACAAAGCAAAACTTATCATAGAAATTGACGGCTCTCAACATAACACCGAGCAAGGCCAACAAAAAGATGAATTTCGAACAGAAATTCTTGAAGGCTATGATTTAAAAGTCATTCGCTTCACAAACCGCCAGGTAAACACAAATTTTCCCGCTGTGTGCCAATATATTGATTACGCCGTCCGGGCCTCCCTCCGAGAGGGAGGGGGACCGCGCTAGCGGTGGAAGGAGCCTGCGAAAAATTAATTTTTGTCAATTTTTTCTGCCGCCCTCTCCTTCAGTCGCCTTCGGCGCCAGCTCCCTCCCGGAGGGAGCCTCTCGTCAAAAGCGGTCTATCAATAATATAAATATGAAAAAAGAAGAAGCAAATTGCTTCTTCTTTTTCTTTTTTATTCTTCCGAGCCCGCCCGAACAAGCTCTTCAAAGGAAACGGAAAATAGTTTTAAAAAACCGCAGATCTCAATATCCGTCACAAAACGCTTTCCGCATTCAATTCTCTGAATGGCGTTTTTATCCAGATCGATTCCCTCAAGTTGCATCCGATCCGCCAGTTCCCTTTGGGAAATATTCAGTCCCTTCCGAAGTCGTGCAATGTTTTTTCCGCAAAGGTTATTTCTACCATCCAGCGTCTTATTGATAAACATTTTTTACTCCTTTTTGACATTTACTACTTGTCAATGCCTTTATGGTATGCTATAATAAGCAAAAATATGACATTCACTAAATGTCAAAAAGGAGTATATAATGAAAAAAGCGCTTTTTATAACCACCTTAATGATTTGTGTTATCTTCTTAATTTCCTGTACTTTTGAAATCAATACACCACAAGAAAAAAACGACTCTGATTTTGATATGCCGGAATTGAATTTATCAGAAGGAAATCAAACCTTTCAAGAAAGCGAAACTCCCCAAAACGACCAAACAAGCATTCCTGAAATCACCTCAACCGAAGCATCAAATAGCAACTATGAATGGAAAGAATTTCTCGCAGATTATGAAGCTTGGGTTGATGATTACGTGGCTTTTATGAAAAAATACAAAGCTAATCCAACCGATTTTTCCCTTTTGACCGATTATGCCAAAATGAGCGCAAAAGCAATCGAATGGTCTAACAAAGCTTCAGACATGCAAGAGAATCTTTCTCCGACTGAATTAACCGAATATATGCAAACGCTCTCCAGAATCACTCAAAAATTAACTTCAATCGCGTAATTAAAAGCCGAAAGGAGAATTATTATGGCTTTGAATAAAAAATGCCCCAAATGCGGTGGCGAAAAAGTACAATTATCCAACGAGGAGAGCAAACACGGCTGTTTTTGGTTTATTATGTTTGGATGGCTCTATGTTTTTTGGGTAATGATTAAATGGTGTATTGGATTTACTGTGTTTTTCTGCTATGACTGGTGGATGGCAATTATCCACAAATCGCAAAACAAAGGTCACGTATGGCAGTGCAAAAAATGGTTTTCCGGCAGAAGAAAAATATATTATTGCCACGACTGCGGTCACAACTACCGCGCATAACAAAAAAAGCAGAGCAAAATGCTCTGCTTTTTCTTTTTTATTCTTTCGTATAAACGATCTTTCCGTCTTCGGAGAGGGTGGCAAGGATCTTGTCCCCTTTTTGGAAGGTGCCGGAGAGAAGCTGGGTGGAAAGGCTGTCCTCCAGGCTTCTTTGGATGGCACGGCGAAGGGGTCTGGCGCCGTAGACCGGGTCAAAGCCTTCTTTGGAGAGGAGCTGTGCCACTTCGTCACTGACGGAGAGGGTAATGCCGGTTTGGGTAAAGAGCCGGTCTTTTACTTCTCCTATCATCTTCTGGCAGATGGCAAGGATCTCTTTTTCACTGAGCCTATGGAACACGATGATCTCGTCCAGGCGGTTTAAAAATTCGGGACGGAAGGTTTCCTTTAATGCCTTTCGGATCTTCTCCTCGTCGTCCTTGTCCTGGGCCCGGGAATCTTCCTCCGCACCGGAGGAAAAGCCCATAGCCTTCTTTACCGCAAGGCCCGAGGCGCCGCAGTTGGAGGTCATAATGATAACGGTATTTTTAAAGTCCACCTTTCTGCCGTGGGAGTCGGTGAGATGCCCGTCCTCCAGCATCTGCAGAAGAATGTGAAATACATCCGGGTGGGCCTTTTCAATTTCATCAAAGAGGATCACGCAGTACGGGTTTCTTCTTACCTTCTCCGTCAGCTGTCCCCCTTCGTCAAAGCCAACGTAGCCGGGAGGAGAACCGATGAATTTGGAAACGGAGTGCTTCTCCATAAATTCCGACATATCCACTCGGATCATCTTATCTTCCGAGCCGAACATGGTTTTGGCAAGGGCCCGGGAA
>JAZNRO010000053.1:0-3206 GCA_045590715.1 Eubacteriales bacterium
AACGCCGGCGGTCTTTCCGATCCGGAAAGGGAAAAGAAGGCAATGGCCCGTGCCGGCCAGATGCTTCAAAAGGCTTCTCTTACGGCCAGGGAAAAGGAATGTTTTGTGGCCATTAACGTGCTGGAAGAAAGAGAAGGAAAACTCCGCAACAGCACCTATCTTTTTGGAAAAGACGGAAAATGCGCTTTTATCTACGATAAGATCCATTTGCCTCCTTCGGAGCTTGCCCTTGGTGTTTCCCGCGGGGACGGCGCCTGCGTTTGCACACTGGATGGACTGACCTTTGCTTTTATGACCTGCTACGACGTATATTTTAACGAGCAGATCGAGTATATTGCAAAAAAGAAGCCGGATATTATCATTATCCCCGGGTATCAGAGAGGGGAGCGGGTAGATATTATTTGCGCCCAGGCAAAGCTTCTGGCTTTCCGCTGTAATGCTTTCGTGGTAAGAGCCTCTTATTCCATGGATAGCGATGAAAAGGGCGGTCAGTCTATGATCGTATCTCCCGACGGCAAGATTTTAGAAAATATGGGAAAAGGTGTGGGAGCGGTTTCGGCAGAGGTAGACCCTTCTTATAAATATATGCGCACGGCCGGTTTCGGCGGCTCCCTTGTTCGCGGTGACACTTTTATTGATGCCGGACTTTGTCCCGATATCTTTCAGAATTGATGAAAAAAAGCATTCTTTTGAGTGCTTTTTTCTTTTTGCACCATAGGGCAGATAGAATAAAAGGAAAATTTTTCTGCATATCATCAGGAGAGAAGAAAGAAAAAATTTTCTTGCAAAGGAAAGTTTGCAAAACGACAAATTTTTCCCTTGGATCAAGATAAAATTATTACCACAAAGAAAAAATATGGCAAATAAAATTGACAAAAAAGTTCAATGTAAAGTTGGTAGATAAGAAAAACGCTTTTTGATACGATGGACGAGAACTTGGGTAAAAAGGAGAAAAAAGAATGACACTCGGAGAAAAAATCACTTATTTGAGAACGAAATCAAATCTTTCCCAGGAAATGCTTGCGGAAAAGATCTCGGTTTCCCGTCAGTCCGTTTCCAAGTGGGAAATGGATCAGGCTTTGCCCCAGATCGACAAGGTTTTGCAGCTATGCAGCCTTTTTAAAGTGACAAGCGACCAGCTGCTTTATGATGATATTGAGATAGAGGCAGAGAAAAAGCGGGAAAACGAAAAAAGAAAATATTTCGGTACGGACGGCTTTCGGGGAGAAGCGGGGGTCTCTCCCACTTCCATGCAGGCCTACCAGGTGGGCCGGTTTTTAGGCTGGTACTACGCTTCTCGGCTTTCCGGCTGCACAAAGCCCGGATACCGTCCCAGAATCCTCATTGGCAAGGATACAAGACGATCCAGTTATATGCTGGAGTATGCCATGGCGGCGGGCATTACCGCTTCCGGCGCCGATGCCTATATGCTTCACGTTACCACTACCCCCAGTGTGTCATACGTGACAAGGCAGGATGAATTTGACTGCGGTATTATGATCACCGCTTCCCACAACCCCTTTTACGATAATGGTATTAAGGTCATCAACCGCTTTGGTGAAAAGCTGGAGGATGAGGTAACAAGTCTTATCGAAGCCTATCTGGACGGGGATCTTGGGGCACTGGGAATGACAGAAGAAGATCTGCCTCTTGCTCACCGAGAGAAGATCGGCTGTATTGTAGACTACGTATCGGGACGGAACCGCTACGTAGGGTATCTCATTTCCCTGGCTTCCAATTCTTATAAGGACCTTCGCATCGGTATTGATTCTGCCAACGGCGCTTCCTGGAATATCGCCAGGTCCGTTTTTGGTGCCCTGGGTGCCCAGCTTTACGTGATCGGAGATGAGCCGGATGGGCTGAACGTGAATCAAAATTGCGGATCTACTCACATGGATCGTCTTTGTGCCTTGGTAAAGGAAAAGCATCTGGATATGGGCTTTGCCTTTGACGGGGATGCAGACCGCTGTCTTGCGGTAGATGAAAAGGGCAACGTGATAGACGGTGACGCCATTTTATATATTTTGGGAAAACGACTGAAAAACAGAGGAATGCTCAATAAAAGCACGGTGGTTGCCACAGTCATGTCCAACAGCGGATTTTTCAAAAGCCTTCAGAAGATCGGAATTTCCTGCGAGCAGACCAAGGTGGGGGATCGCTTCGTATATGAATGTATGCAGGAAAATGATTACTCTCTGGGCGGAGAGCAGTCCGGCCATATTATTATGAAAAAATACGCTACCACCGGTGACGGGATCTTAACGGCCATTATGATCGCCGAAGAGGTATGCGACACCAAGACCACCCTTTCTGCTCTGGCGGAACCGGTAAAGCCCTTTCCTCAGTTTATAAAAAACGTGCGGGTGAAAGACAAAGACGCGGTGATGAATGATCCTATGGTGCTGGCGGTCAAAAAGACGGTAGAAGAGAAGATCGGATCTTCCGGCAGAGCCCTTCTCCGTCCCAGCGGAACCGAGCCGGTAGTCCGCATTATGATCGAATGTGAAGACAAAGAAAAACTTACCGAATATGCAGATCTTTTATGGGATATCATTCGGGAAAGGGGCTACGAGTGTGAGTAAAAAGGTAAAGACAGAAGAACTTTTTGACTGCAAAACGCCCTATTTAAAGCTTTTTTTCGCAGAGCACACGTTTCCTTGGGAAATGCTCCCGAAGATCGGCACTCTTTGTAAAAAAATTTTGGAAGAGGGAATGGAAGGCTATCATCTCCTTTCCGAAGGGGTATTGATAGGTGAGGGCGTTAGAATCTCCGAAACGGCGGTCATTCTGCCTCCGGCCATTATCGGTGCGGGCACGGAAATTCGTCCCGGCGCCTATCTTCGGGGAAACGTGATCGTAGGCGAGGGATGTGTCATCGGCAATTCCACGGAACTGAAAAATTGCATTTTGCTTCAAAAAGTGCAGGTACCTCATTATAACTATGTAGGCGATTCCATTTTGGGCAACGGCGCTCATATGGGGGCAGGTTCTATTTGCTCCAATTTGAAAAGCGACGGGAAGAACGTAGTGATCCACGGAGAAGAGGAGCTGGAAACGGGCCTGAGAAAGATCGGGGCCTTTTTAGGAGACGGCGCGGATATTGGCTGTGGCTGTGTGCTAAATCCCGGTACGGTGGTGGGGAAGAATACTTCCGCTTACCCCCTCTTATCTTTGCGGGGCGTTTATCCCGAAAACTGTATTATCAA